>JBAURA010000377.1:0-1934 GCA_049580985.1 Chloroflexia bacterium | reverse complement strand
CGGCGGTTGTGTCCCCGGTCGCGCCGCCGGTCGGAACATCGATTGCGGGGCCGTCGTTGTTGGTGGGAGGGGGCACAGGCGTGGGCGCGGGGGTCGGCACGCTCTCGACCGCAGGCGGCACGTCCGTGTTGCCGTCGCCCGTCGGTGGACTTTCTTTGACCTCCTCAGTCGCGATAGGGCCTGTGGTCGGGACGTTAGTCAATATGGGCACGGGCACTTCGTTCGTGGACTGGGCGGGAGGCACCGGCACTTCGCTTGTGGTCTGCGGGTTCGGTGCAAGTGTACCTGGCTCCGACGTATCTATAGCCTGGGGCACGAAAGTAGTGGTCACAGGCTCAGGGAAGCCGTTTGCCTGTGTGGGCGTAGCGGTGGGCGGCAGCGGAGGCCCGTACACCTTGCCGTCGGGTTGGAGAGCCGACGTGCTGCCTGCCTGTGTGTCGCCGGCATCGCCCGTGGGTGCGGGCGCGCTCGCGCTATCCTGCTCACCTTTTGTGTCGGGCGGCTGAGGGGTGGCCTGCGGCGGGGAGGCGGGTTGTGTCGATTCGCCCTGCGTCCCGCTTGAGCTACCGTCCTGCTTGGTAGCTGAAGATGCGTCCGCGGGGTCGGATGAGGGCGTATCGGTAGGAGCGGGTGGTGGGGGTGGCACGATGGCCGTAGCCGGGGGGAGGGGCGTAGGGGTATCGGGTGGGGGTGGAGGGGCCGGGGTATTGGAGGGCGCGGGGCTTGGTTTGCTCTTGCTCTGGCTCGTGGGTGCCGGCTCGGTGGTGGCAGGGGGCGGTTGCCCGCCGCCCTTCCTGGGTTCGGTTGGGGTCGCCGATGGCGCTAGCGGCTCAGGTGTGTTAGTAGGCAGGGCAGGAGTGGCCGTGGCCTGGGATGCGCCGGTGGGAGTGGCCTCGGGTGCAGGTATACCCGGCCCCGTGGCCCACACCAATGCCTGAGCCTGAGGCCCACCGAACACCGTGCCGTAAGGCAGGTACACGGTGAGGTTATTGATCGAGTTGTTCGTTATCTGCAACGTGCCGCTGCCCAACGAAGGGTTCTGCGCGGAGGGGGTCAGCGTGAGAGGCGAGATGCTCGCTTGCCCGGACTGTACCAGGCTCAGCAGATTGGTGCCGTCGGGGTTCCAGCTTGGGGTGCCCACCGCGCTCACCGCAGCCGTGCCGATGCGCTCGGCGGCTACGTGCTCACTCGACAGCCAGTTGCTGTCCTGTACCCACCATACGGCAAGAGCCACCTGGTAAGGCGCGCTCTCGGTGTAGCCCCAATCGATTCCGTAGAAGAGGGCGGTACGTACCCTGTCGGCGGCGTATGCCTGGGTAGCGAGCGGTAGCGCGTCAGCGCCCAGGTTGCTCCCCGGCCTCAGCGAGATGGCCTGCACCTGGATCGTGCCGGTGCCTCCCGCCGGTATCGTTACCGCGTGGCCGGGCACCGCATGGAGCGGCGCGGCCAATCCGGCCACAGCAGGTGAGCCAAGAATGAGCGCCACACAAGCGACGCAAGCCAGCAAGAGTCGAGTTGAGTATGTCAGGAACCGGGGCTTCAGCAACGTTCTCGCCTACCTTTCGCTAAGAGGAATACGCAAATTGAGTATACACCGCGCCTGCCTGTTTTGCAAGCAATCGGGACGTATGGGGCTGATGCGTAAAACGTAAAACGTAAAACGTGAAACGTAAGTGGCTACAGACCAATAGTGATGGAATCTGTTCTACCCATCTAAGGTGTTTCCGTGGACTGAGCAGATTAGAGTGCGTGCAATCTTAACTTCCCACTTAAGGAAGTTCCATTGGAAGTTAAGATTGCCCTCCTACCTTATGTGTCACTACGTTTTACGTTTTACGTTTTACGTTTTACGTTTTGCGTCCCAAGGCCGAGAGATTCGGACATCACTGTAAGCAATGAAAATTTGCGCCGGAGGCTGAGTTATGATATATTAT
>JBAURA010000376.1:0-3066 GCA_049580985.1 Chloroflexia bacterium | reverse complement strand
GGTAAGGAGCGTGGTGAAGACGGCAAGGGTGAGCATGCCCAGGCCGGCGACGATGCCGATAGCAGCCGTTATCCAGATGCTGGAGGCTGTGGTGAGGCCGCGCACCGTCGAGCCGTCACGGAAGATGGCCCCCGCGCCGAGGAAGCCGATCCCGGTCACGATCTGGGCCGCCAGCCGGGCGGGGTCGCGCGCCGTGCCAAGCCCAGCGAAGCCGTAGACGGAGGCGACTGTGAAGCAAGCCGAGCCTGCGCAGACGAGCATGTGGGTGCGCAGCCCGGCAGGCCGCCTGACCCGCTCGCGCTCGAACCCCACTATGCCTCCGAGCAGGAACGCCAGGAAGACCCGCGCCATCGTAATGTAGTCGATCTCGCTGAAAACGAAAAGGCTGTCCATAGCGAACCCTCCGGCGCCGGATATGAAAACCGAGTGGGAGCCTCCTGCTTGAGACCTCCCACCCGGTTGTTGCGATCCCAGGAGCTATATTTACGGGTTTTTCAGGGTGCGGATGTAGGCGATCAGGTCCCATAATTCCTCATCGGTATGGTAGCCGCCGGGGAAGTCTTTGCCGAAGGCGGGCATGCCGGTGAGGTTGACCCCATGCGCCAGCAGCCAGAAGAGCTGGCCATCGGTCTTGGTTTGGGTGCGGTCTTTATGGAAGTTGGCGGCGTTCGGGTACATGGCGATGCCAAGTTGGGCATCGCCCCTGCCGTCTTGGCCGTGGCAGGAGGCACATTCGACCTTGAACACCTCCTGCCCCCTGGCGACTCTCTGTGCCACTATGGCGGGGTCGGTGCCTCCGGGCATCTTACGGTCGGCGAACTCTCCGGGCACGGCGAGCATGCGCAGACCCAGGTCGGTGATGAACTCTTCGCCGGGCAAAGGCGTTTCGGTGCGAAGGATTATCTGGCCGATGAGGGGAGCGGTCGCCAGGCCCCCCAGCACGATGATGCCCAGTATGATCGCCCACGGAAGGCACCCCCGGCCACGCTTTTTAGGCTCTTCTGCCTGCTCTTCGTCCTCGATAATCATTCCCTGATCTGTGTCCACGCTTGGTCCTCCTTGCAGCTAGGGTGTAGGAAGTTGGAAGTGGGAAGTAAGAGATAAGAAGTAAGATGTTAGACATGAGATCGAAATCTCTATCCTGTTGATACTACGAAAGGTGTAACACTTCGCCCGGTATGTGTCTAACATCTTACTTCTTAATTTCTCACTTCTCATTTCTCAATCGTGAAACGACTTCTCGCCCGCCCTGATCTCTACCGGCAGGTTGTTTTCGCCGGGGGGTATGGGGCACGAGTAGTAGGGGCTGTAGGCGCAGTACGGGTTATAGGCCCGGTTGAAGTCTACTACGTACTGATCGCCCGGACGCTTGTTCAGGTCGAGATAGCGGCCAGCGCCGTAGGTATCCTTGCCCGAAGTCTTGTCTCGGAAAGGTACGAACAAGCGGTTGCCGTGTAGAGGTTCATCGGCGGGCGGGAGGAACGCCACCAGGCTCAGGTTCTGGCCGTCTACCTGGAAGTTCAGCCGCCCGGCGCGGGTGTACTCCTTGGAGTCGCCCGTGCTAGTTTGCACGCGAAAGGTGCCTGGGTGTTCCTCGGGTACGAAGGTGGCGACCACGCGATAGTTGCCGTCCACGGGGTAGTAGTGCGCGCCCTGAAAGTGCTCCCTGTCCTCCGGTAGGAGGGGCGACTGCGGGTGTTCGAGAAGGAACTTGTCCTTCAGCCTGCGCTGAGTCTCCAACTGGCGTTTGAGGTCGTCGGTGCCTCCATCGTCTTGGCCGTGGGTTTGCCCGTGTGTGGGTGCATGATCGTGTGTATGATGTTCGTGCTGATGTTCTTCTTTATGTTCCGTATGTTGTGTATTGTCTTGATGTGTCATCTCTTTTCTCCATATTCACCAGGCGCAAGCCAACCAGGCACCCGGTGCGATGATTATATCATAAGCGTCAAGGCGGGTCGGGGGTTAGGGGTTAGGGATTGGGGGTTAGGGATTGGGGGTTAGGGATTAGGGATTAAGTGCCGAGATGATGGGCCTTAAAATCTGGCCTGACGATGGAACTGCGTTAAGTCGTCAGCCCATATTCTTGTTAGCGAGGATCTGTCTTCCCACGGAAATACGTTAAGTGGGAAGACAGATTCTCATGCTGTAAACCTAACCTTACATGGAAGTTCCTTAAGTGTAAGGTTAGGTTTGTGGTCTCTAATCCCTAACCCCCAACCCCTAGCCCCTGATCCCTGATCCCTATGGTATACTGGCCTGCAATGGTACAAGATATTGGCAGTGTGGCGGGGCTTTATCCTCGGTCGGAGTTGACGCCGCTTTCGGAGCTTCAGGGGCGGGCCGGGCGGTTGCAGGCGGCCATGCGCGAGGCGGATCTCGACGGGGTGATGGCGACCCAGAACGCGGACGTTTTCTACCTGTCGGGGGCGGTGCAGCAGGCGCAGGTCTACCTGCCGGTCGAAGGCGAGCCGCTGATGATGGTGCGCAAGCACTTTGGGCGGGCGGAGGCAGACTCGGCGTTGGGCAAGGGGTGGGGGCGCATCGTGGCGGTGCGGTCGTTGCGTGAGCTGCCTGGGCTGATCGAAGAAGCATGTGGCCGCAAGCCCCTGTCGATAGGTTGGGAGCTTGATACGCTGCCCGTGCTCACCTTTGGAGCCTACGAGCGCGCGCTGGAGTCACTGGGCGCGCGGCTGGTGGACGGCGCCGATCTATTCAAGCGGGTGCGGGCTATCAAGAGCGATTACGAGGTGAAGCAGATCCGGCGCGCGGCCGGGATCTCGGATGTGATCGTGCAGGCCGCGTCCCGATTCCTGCGCGAAGGGATCAGTGAGATAGAGTTGGCCGCGCGGGTGGAAGCCGAGGCGCGGATCGCGGGGCACAGTGGCGTACAGCGTATGCGGGTGGCGGGCCAAGAGATGCACATGGGGCACGTGTTGGGCGGCGAGTCGGGGGCGGTGCCCTCGTTCATGAACTCGCCGCAGGGCGGCCCCGGCCTGGGACCCTGGATGCCTTTTGGGGCGAGCAGGCGGCAAATAAAGCGAGGCGAGCCGGTGCTGCTCGATTTCG
>JBAURA010000375.1:0-3183 GCA_049580985.1 Chloroflexia bacterium | reverse complement strand
CCTTGTGGGTGCCCTCTTGGGGCAAGATCACGGTAAAGGGACAGGGCACCCACAAGGGGTGCCCCTACGATCCGATTTTCTCTACCTCAACTTCCAACTCTGAATAAATATGATGTACGCATGTCTGGCATCACGCATCTGGCCTCTCCCTTGCTTATACTCCTTCATAACACCCAGCCCACAGGAGAAGCAATGCCACCTGCGAACAAGCAAGATGGCGCGACAGCCGCGAAAAAGATAGGCCGCGCCTCCCAGGTCACCCGGCCCGAAAACGAGGTAGATCACGACTCCCGCGCCGACCCCGATTACCCATCCTACCGCGTCGAACCGGGCAAGAAGTTCAAGCTAAGCAGTGTTGACCCCGCCGCCTCGGAAGAGTACACGGAAAGGTCGGGTTTACGCGAGCTTGACCGCCAGCGCGAGCGTCTCAGCGACCTCCAGGACGTCCTCTATGCCGAAGAAAAGATGGGCCTCCTCGTCATCCTCCAGGCCATCGGCTCAGGCGGCAAAGACGGGGTCAGCCGTGGCGTCTTCCGAGGCATCAACCCCCAGGGTTGCAATGTCTGGCACTTCAAGGAGCCGAGCGAAGAAGAAAAAAGCCACGATTTCCTCTGGCGCTACCACCCTAAGGTGCCGGAAAAAGGCACGATCTCCATCTTCAACCGCTCATATTACGAGCAAGTCCTCAGCGACCGCGTAAAAGGCGTGGCCCCCGAAGAGGTGTGGCGCGCCCGCTATGACCAGATCAACCAGTTCGAGCGCATCCTCACCCTCAACAACACGACAATCGTCAAGTTCTACCTCCACCTGTCCCGCGAAGAGAACAAGCGCCGCCTCGAAGAACGCCTCACCGACCCCAACAAGCACTACCTCTTCTCCGAGGCCGACATAGAAGAGCGGGAAGCCTGGAACGATTACATGGCGGCTTTCGAGGACATGGTCAACGAATGCTCCACCGAGTATGCCCCCTGGTACGTAATCCCCACAGACAATAAGTGGTACCGCAACCTGGTAATCGCCCGCACCCTGGCCGACACCCTGGAAGCCCTAAACCCCCAGTATCCCCCACTGCAAGTAGATCCCCGAAAGGTGAAAATCCCCGACTAGATAGCCCGGACTATTATGAGCGTAGCGGACTCGCGGCGGGCGCTCTCACCGAGGACGCTATTACCTGATTAACTCACTAATCGTCATCAACCACCGGGCAATGCTAGCGCACAAGTCATAAAGTGGGAATATACTCACCCTACGCCGTGCGGTGCGTTACGCGAATACTGCACCGTCAGCGCGGTTTGCGCATCCTATGCCGAGTGGTCGCCTTTGTTGCGCGGGCTGCTGGCCGCTGCTCGCTCCCATAATATAGGCACGGTTGATCTGAGGACTATATCTCTCATCAAACGAGAGATATCCGTGTATTAAGCAGTGTCAACCCTAACAGTAACCCCCGGCAGCCACAATCACCGCCACGGTCAAGAAGGAGTGTAATACTCCTATTGACACGCCGTTTATAATATTCGTGAGACGCTCGGCATTACATAACAAGACCATTGGCTGACTATGGGCGCGCCTTATCGTCTGTCCCTAAACCCGCAGGCGGTTAGCAACATATTCTCTTACGCCATTCAAACAGGGAGGTATCGCTATGAGTATAAACGGGCTAACCAACGATGAACTTCGATTACAGGTACAACCACGTACAGCATCACAAAATAGCAGCGTCACAAATGTGCGTGGAGCAACAGCGGCAGAGGTTCAAGAGAATCCAGTTACCACTGCACTCGGCGTACTTATTAAGTACATTCCGACTGAAATATTGGCTCTCTATGTTCCCACCATTGCAGCGATTGCGTCTATCGGAACATTCCTGACGTTCGTCGATGCCACCTTTATATATTGGTTCTTTGGCGTCCTTACGTTCTTCACAGTTCTACTTGTGAATATAGCCAAACTTGCCGCCGATCCCAATTACACGGGGCCATTGCCATGGTCCATCGCGAAGTGGCCCTTGTGGAAGATGATTGCTGCCACAATAGCCTTCTTAGCCTGGGCCCTTGCTCTTCCTGACAACCCGTACATCACAACAGACGGTGGGCGCTCATTCGCTGGTATCGTTGCGCTTTTCGTATCGATTTTTCTCAGTATTTTTGGCACTATCTTTGAGCGTAGGCGGAGAACTTGAGAGAAGCACCCGGCTAACCTATCTACGGGTTTCCTTAACTCCTCCATAAAACTGGAATTCACAGCTCAGGCTCACCCTACCCCATGTGGAGCGTTACGCGAATACTGCACCGTCAGCCGGTTGCGCGCCTCCCAAAGCTCCGGGAAGTACCTGTACTTGAGCGTCCTGCCCAGGTAACCCGACCCCGCCGTCCCTGCCGTCCCCGGCACGTGATCCCCAATCGTGCGCTCGACCAGCTTGATGTGCTTGAACCGCCACTCGCCGAAGTAGACCTCGTACTCGCTCAAGGCTTCGCCCAGCGCGAAAAGGGCCGGATAGCGCCCGGCTTCATCGTAAATAGCGGTCCATGCCTCGACAGCGTCCTCTGACACCTCATCCAGGAGCGTGTAAGCAGCCTCACGCAGGTTCGCCGGCCACTGACTGTGCAGGGCATCGAGGCCAAGATGCCTATCCATCAGCTTCAAGAAAGTGGGATCGTCAAGCCCGGAAGCGTACTCAAGCTCGCGAAACTGGTGCGACTCGAACCCGCTCGAAGGCGCGAGCACGTGACGGAAGCCGTGGAACTCACGCGGCGGCATGGTGGCAAGCACATCAACTTCGTCACCCAGCACCTGCATGATCCTGTTTATCCGCGTCAGCAAGCGCACAGCCTCCATAGCCTCCCCCGCTTGCAGCCGCTCGATCACCATCTTCATCTCGAAAAGTATCTGCTTGAACCATAGCTCCTGGATCTGCTGCACTATGATGAACAGCATCTCATCGTGCACCGGCGGCTGGCCTAGAGGCGTCTGCAAATCTAACAGTGCAGGCACCCGTAGATACGCGTCATAGGTAAGCGGCTCATGCGCGCCGTGCATCGCGTGTACCCCAGCAATCTGCTCGTCGTTGAGCATGGCGTTCTTCCTCCTGATCGTTTGATGGTAGACGGTTGTCAGTTGTCGGTTGTCGGTTGTCGGTTGTCGGACGGAGTGTAATAGGAATCTGGTCTGACGATGGAACTGCTT
>JBAURA010000374.1:0-6086 GCA_049580985.1 Chloroflexia bacterium | reverse complement strand
GCGCCCAGAGGAGACGCCAGATTTCAGGGGTCCAGATAGGCTCCTGGGGATATTCGAAGAAGTCTATGCCGCCTCTGCGAATGAGGTTGCCCCAGTCCTCGAAGGTGTACATCTCCTGCGAAAAGGTAACGGAGAGGGAGCCGAACTGGGCGGTGAAGGGAGGATCGTGATTCTCTACCCACCCTTCGTTGGGTAGATCGAGGCCTATCTCGCCCAGCACGACGGCGAGCAGCCAGAGGGCGGCCAACCACCAGCGCGAGCGGCGCAGCTTGATCGCCGCCCATGCGAAGAGGGCGGTAAATGGCAGGACCGTAAGCGACCTAAGAGCGAATACGCGCAGCCACGGCTCTTTGAGAATGAAGTTGGAGGCCCTGGCGGCGGAGGAGGTCTGGGCAAAGGTAGGCGGGATGTCGCGGGACCAGATATACCACCCAACGAATATTACAAGGGGCACGATGGCTGTGAGGGCAAGATCGAGCCAGCGCCATTTGCGTTGTAGTAGGGCGTCGAGAAGGAGGTATGCCAGGAAAGCCACGGGCACCAGCAGTCCGAACTGCCTGATCAGAAATGCCCCGCCAGCGAGCAGGCCAGCGGGCAGCAGGTATAGGCGAGAGCCACCTTGCAGACCGATAATGTAGAAGTAACAGGACGCCAGCACCAGCCCGAGGAAGGGCAAATCGGTCATGAAGCTGTAGCTCAGGTGCACGAAGAGAGGGTTGAAGCCGAGGAGGGCGGTGCCGAGAAGAGCACCCCAGGGACCGACGTGGAGAGTACGCGCTATTCCGTAGAAGGCGAAGAGGGCCACCAGCGACCAGAAGAGAGTAGAGTATGTCAGGACGGTGTAGCTGAAGCCGAAGATGCTCACCCATAGCAGCCCCCACAGTGTGAGACCGATGAGGTTCGCCTGGGACTGGGCGGGCATGACGAAGGTGTGCGTGTCGAGCATCGTGCGCACCGATCCTGCGTATATCCAGTCGTCCAGGATGGGGTATTCGTGCTGGGGAGGGATGAGCAACAGGACGAGCACCCAGCCCGCCAGGATGATGAGGAGGTTGCGAAGGTCGGGGAGGCGGGGCAGCCTGGGCGTGGCTGGGAGTTCGGTAGTGGATAGCGGCCTGGTTATGGGCGCTTGGCGTTTCCTGGCCGGCCTGACGGGGAGCGAAGGGTAGTCAGGTTCTGCGTAAGCTTTGGGAGTGATCAAGGGTAAAAGAGCAGGCTATTGCAATCCTTGCACTAACCCGGCGTACTTGTCAACCAGCTTGCGCGCCTCCGACTCCGTATTCGCCTCGGCTATCACATGGAAGAGTGGGCGGTCGGCGTCGGGTAGGACGAGCGCCCATTCCCCCTTGCCCAGGTCTATCTTGACGCCGTCCACCTGGCGGGTGGCGGTGTTACGGTACTGCTCATTGAGTATGCGCATCACGCGGCCTTTGTTCTCCCACGGGCAGGGCACGCGGCTGCTCCACATGGCGTAGCGTGGCAGGTTCTCGATAGCCTGCGTGAAAGTCACTCCCTGCGATGTCGTAAGCTCCAGCACCTTAGCGACCGTGAAGAGGCCGTCAGCCGCCGGGTGGAACTGAGGGAAGATGAAGCCACCCAGCCCTCCGCGAGCATCGCCCGCCACCACCACGCCGGAGCGCAAGGCCGCCGACATAAGGGCGTGGGAGTTGAAGCGCGCGCGCACTATCTCGGCCCCGTGCCGGGAGGCGATCTGCTCGAAGATAGAGGGCGCATAGACCGGGACCACGGCTATCCCGCCGGAACCGTGCTTCTCTTTGTGCTGGGCCAGCGCCAGGTCCACGATGGCCGCCATGGCGGTCATCTCGGGCACGCGCTTGCCTCCCGAGTCTATGAACACCACGCGCTCGCCGCCTGGGTCGATGCGCACCCCGAAGCTCGCTTTCAGAGTATGGGTGATCGCTCCCAGGCGCGTTATCGCGTCGTCGAACTGCTCGTCGGTCTGGTATAGCGACGCCTCGTGGATCACTGCATTGAGCGCCACCACGTCCGCATTGAGCCTGCCCAGCAGGTTGGGCAGCACCAGGCTGGGAGACGAATTGGCGTAGTCCACCGCTATGCGGTTGTACTTGTCGGCGGCGTGCCTGATCGTGTCCACATCCAGGTGCTTCATGTACTCTTCGCCGTACCGCTGCTCCACGTCGTTGGCGTAATCGATGCGGCCCACGTCGTCCAGGTAGACGCGCCGGAAGTCCTCCCGGAAGAAGAAACCTTCGATCTTACGCTCCGCCGCTTTATCCAGGTCGAGGCCGCGCTTGTCGAAGAACTTTATATCGACCACCCGCGCGTCGAATGGCGAGAGCCGCACGTGGACGCCCCCCGCCGCGTTGATGGCGCGGGTGTAGTAGCGGGCCACTGGGATGGGGACGTTACGGAGGTCGAGCACGTTGATGCCCGCCGATGGGAGGCCGGCGATTATGGCGCGCTTGATCATGCGCGGGGTGTAGTGGCTGTCGCGGTTGACGGTAACGGTGCTCCCCTTGGGGAAGATACCGCCATGTGCCGCGCCCAGCTTGGCGGCGAACTCAGGCGTGAGGTCTACGTTTACCAGGCCGGTGACGCCGAACCGCCCGAACAGGTTGCGGCGACCCTGTGCTCCCCAGATGAGGGAGCTGGAGATGGTGGCCCCGCTCTCGATCTCTTTGGCGGGCCAGATCTTGACGTTGGGCCGCACCACGGCGTTCTCGCCTATGATCGTGCTATCGCCAATGACCGCGCCCTCGAAGATCATGGCATGCGGCTTGACGACGACCTGGGTCTGGAGGATCGCGCCGCGTACTTCGGCCCTCTCCCCTATATAGCAGTTGCGCCAGATGATAGCGCGGTCTACAGTGGCTCGTGACTCGATAATACTAGAGTCGCGTATCACTGCGGGGCCACGGATCACCGCGCCCTCTTTGACGCGCACGCCGCTGCCCAGGTAGACAGGGCCGGTGATCTGGGCCTCGCGGTCGATCTCCACCTCTTCTTCGACCCAGATGCCGGAGCCTGGCTCCGTCTCTTTCCCTTCATGGGGAAGATCTACCTGGCCCTGGAGGTAGTCGGCGGAGGCGATCATGTAGTCGGGTATGGAGCCTACGTCACACCAGTAACCATCAGCTACGTAGCCGTACATCGGCCGGCTCTTTTCGAGGAGGATCGGAAATAGCTGGTTGCTGAAATCGAAGGCCTGCTCGGCTTCGTAGTAGTCGAAGATTTCGGGTTCGAGTATGTAGATGCCGGTATTGACGGTGTCGGAGAAGACTTCGCCCCAGCTAGGCTTCTCCTGGAACTGGCGCACCCGCCCTTCGTCATCGATGATCACCACGCCATATTCGAGGGGGTTGGGCATCCGCTTGAGGATCAGGCTGGCGACAGCCTTGTGCTGCTTGTGGTACTGGGCGGCTGCCGACAGGTCGAAGTCGGTGAGGGCATCGCCCGAGATGACTATGAAGGTGTCGTCGAGCCACTGTTGACCCAGGCGAACGGAGCCGGCAGTGCCCAGGGGCGATTCTTCGACGGTGTAGTTGATCTTCACGCCGAGGGCGGTGCCGTCACCCAGGTGCTCCTGGATCACCGAGCCGAGGTACTGGAGGGTGATTACCACCTCACTAATGCCGTGCCGCTTAAGCAACTCGATGATGTGGACAATAGCGGGGCGGTCCACCACGGGCACCATCGGCTTGGGCCGCCGTATTGTGAGAGGGCGGAGCCGCGAGCCTTCGCCGCCGGCCATGATCACTGCTTTCATGGTGTCCCTCCGTCCATCGTCTATCGTCCATCGTCCACATGCCGCATCTGGTTAGTGGATTATACACCATGCATTAAGGAACAAAAAGAGGTATTATAGCGTCTAAATCTCGCAACTCCAATTGTTTACGGAGGAAAAAAATGATCAAAAGATTCGTTCCACTGTTGATAGCAATAGGCCTGGTGCTCGCGCTGGCTGCATGCGACATGGGCACGCCGCCGACGGCTACTCCCGTTGCACCCGCTATCACCCCCACGACGTTCATGCTTGAGACCAGCGGCACTATCGCGGGTATCCGGCAGACCCTCACGATAGCGGAGTCGCGGGCCGCCTCCTTCAAAGACGGTAGTAACCCGGAGAAGACCTTCACCGTCGATGAAAAGCAGTATTCCGCCCTGGTGACGCAGGTGGCGAAGGCCGATTTCTTCAACTTGCAGGACAGCTACGACTCCGGTACAGTGTCGGACGACAAGTATTATGCGCTTACCGTGACGCAAGGCTCTCAGTCGAAGACCGTGATGGTTGCGGAGATCGGTGGCAAAGATATCACGCCCCAGGCATTGCGCGACCTGATCACGCTGCTCGTCAACATCCAGACCGGGGGCGCGAACTCGTAGGACGGACGGTGGACGGTAGACGGTAGACGGTGGACGGGTTATTCGTAATTCCTATCCACCGTCTATCGTCTACCGTCCACCGTCCGTTCAGAAGGAGAGAGCTATGGGCGATGAATTGCCTGTGGTGCTAAGCAACGTCGATATTCAGAAGATCATCCCGCATCGCTATCCATTCTTGCTGGTGGACAAGATAATCGAGATCGAGTGGGGCAAGCGGGCGGTGGGGATCAAGAACGTGACCGCTAATGAACCGTTCTTCCAGGGGCACTTTCCGGGGTTCCCCGTGATGCCGGGGGTGCTGATGATCGAGGCTATCGCGCAGGTGGGAGCGGTGGCGGTGCTGGGGATGCCGGAGCACAAAGGGAAGATAGCCTACTTCGCGGGCGTGGACGAGGTGCGCTTCAAGCGGCAGGTCGTGCCGGGCGACACTCTCCGGCTGGAAGTCACCCTGACGCGCGTGCGGGGGCCTATCGGCCAGGGCGTCGGGGAGGCAACCGTCGACGGACAGCTAGCTTGCCGTGGGTCCTTTATGTTTGCGCTGGCGGCTGCGCCGGGGGAGTAAGGGGATTAGGGGTTGGGGGTTAGGGAAGAGGAGCCTTAAGATCTGTCTGACGATGGAAGTTCCTTAAGTCGGCAGAGCAGATTCTGGTGCGTATAAACCTAACCTTACATGGAAGTTCCTTAAGTGTAAGGTTAGGTTTGCGGTCTCTAATCCCTAACCCCTAATCCCTAATCCCTAATCACTAATCCCTGATCCCCAATCCCTGATCCCCAATCCCCATTACCCAAAATACCCCAACTCGTCCTTAGCCTCTTCGCTCATCATGGATGGGTGCCAGGGTGGGGAGAAGACTAGATGGACGTCTACTTCGTCGAGATCCTCGAAGCGCGAGATAGAGCGACGGATGTTAGTGATAAGCTCTGGGCCGACTGGGCAGCCGGGGCTGGTGAGGGTCATAGTGATATCGGCCTTATGCTCGCCTACGGTAATATCGTACACGAGGCCCAGGTCAATGATATTCAGGCCAAGCTCAGGGTCGTAGACCTCGTTGCGGATGGTCTCGCGCACGTCGTCTTCTGTGGTGGATATTGCGCCGTTGGCTGCTGGCGGGGTGGCAAGCGTTTGAACCGAGGGTTCTTCTGTTGTGCCTCGATTTTGGATGTCGGTCATTTGTGCCTCCTTTCCGTATGGGGCGTAGCTTCCATTATAACCTATATTCGCTATTGGCCCATACGGAGGGAGAGGGCTTAGGTTATGGCTCCGATAAGCTTGAGAAATTGCCGGCCCACGGCCCCGAACCTCGCCGGCAGGCCCTGGCACCGTTCCATTCTCACGTTCTCAAAATACTGCTTGAGATGAGGGCAGCGATATGCGCTGACCGAGCAGGTTTTCCGCCCCCAAGTAGCCTGACCGCATGCGCGAACGCACTTTTCGGAAGCGGCAAATTAGCTTCGTGCTCATCGGACGATATCAGGATTGTAGTGGTTGAGGCTGGATCTATCTGTTTTGCTGGAAAAGAGCTGATTTTACATCTTGTATTGGCATATACGTTCCGATATAATTGCCCCGCTCGACTTATTGGTTGATTGCCGAAGCGAGGTATGTATGAGCAGTATACGAGTGGCGCTTCTCTTATTTATCGCCATGCTACTCGCTTTCGTGGCGTTCCAGCCCTCCTCGACGGACGCAAGCGCTCCCGCCATGCAGCCCCTAGCTCCCG
>JBAURA010000373.1:0-11687 GCA_049580985.1 Chloroflexia bacterium | reverse complement strand
CTTGGTGAAACTTGGCGCTCTTGGCTTCTTGGTGGTTACGTTTCTTCTTGGGGAGCAGCATGGCAGTTGATGAGCTAAAACGAGCCGCCGCCCTCCGCGCCGTTGAGTACGTGCGCGACGGTATGTCCGTGGGCCTTGGCACAGGCTCGACCGCCCAGTATGCGGTGCGTGAGTTGGGCAGGCGCGTGCGCGAAGATGGCCTGAAGATCAGGGGCGTGCCCACTTCCGACAGGACCGCCGCGCTCGCTACCGAGGTCGGCATCCCGCTCACCACGCTCGAAGAATGCCCCCGCCTGGACGTTACTATAGATGGGGCTGATGAGCTTGTCCTGGGCACCCTGGATGCAATCAAGGGCATGGGGGGTGCGCTCCTGCACGAGAAGATCGTGGCGCTGGCTACCGAGGAAGAGATCCTGATCCTGGATGAGAGCAAAGTGGTGCCACGCCTGGGCGACCACACATCGGTGCCCGTGGAGGTAGTGAGCTTTGGCTGGAGCCGCACCTGCCACGCTCTGCGCGCCCTCGGCTGCCAGCCTGTGCTGAGGCTGGCCGATGGCGGGGAGCAGTTCATCACCGACTCGGGCAATCTGCTGATCGATTGCCGCTTTCCCTCAATCGAAGACCCTTATGCCCTCGCCGCCGAGATCAAAACGATAACGGGCGTAGTGGACCACGGCCTCTTCCTCGGCATTGCGCGGCGGGCCATAGTCGCTGGAGCATCAGGCATCCGCGAGATCAACGTGTGAAACTCAATCACACCTTGCGAGGCGCGCTGATTGGACTTATCGCAGGAATTATCCTTGCTCCTCTGTTGTCCTGGTGGTATGCGCAGGGCAACCCCATGTCCCCTGGCACGGCGGGGTTTGCTATTCCCCTTCTTAGCTGTATGATATTGGGTACCTGCATTCTAATAGGCGCACTAATTAGCAACGGACTGGACAGCCTCAAAGGCTAGAGGCCGTAAGATCCGATACCGCTATCAGTCCCGGCGTAACACGCGCCTGACCTGGGGTGCGGCGGCGTTATCGAAATACCGGGGTCGCGTAACCGCGCGCCTCGCCTCGGGAGTGAACAGATAGATGATGATGGCAGCGGGAATGAGGATTCGCCAGCTATCGCTTATCAGGTTGTCTGTACCCCTGATGCTGCTGATGCCGTAAACGAGCAAGATCACGTGCATAATCAGGCCCATCATCCAGCCCCATAGCTTGAGTTTCCACACGCCATAAGCAAAGATCAACTCAAGCACGCCGAACACGAGAAACATTAATCCAAGCACGGCCACCAGTGGGCCCCAACTGCCAGGACTGCTGGAGGAAACAATGCCGCTGAAGATAAAATATAAGCCTACCAAGGCGGCCAGGGATCCTATAGCCGCGACCACCATAGCGAGCACAGTAATACCCACTGGCCGTAATCTCGCCTCTTGCATAGCTTTTGGTCCTCCTACTCGTACCCTTGCAAATTTTCCGGCTGAGGACATTATAGAGGCAGACCCTGTCTGTTTGGGTATACACGCGCGGATACAGGACGGTATACACCCTTTTAGCTAACCTTCTCGTTCTCCGCGCTCCCCAAACCACGGCGATGACCTTGCCTGCCGTGCTTTTTTCTGCTCCTGGGCTTCCTGGCTTTTGCGGTCCCCGAACGGCAACCGCAAGGCCCACTCCTCCTTCTCCCCCACGTGCGAGCCGTACATGTTCGCGTACACCTGCGTGATCTCCGCGCCCAGGAAGACGATCTGAGCCGAATAATAAATGTACACCAGTATCGCCACCAGCGAGCCGGCGGCTCCGAACGCCGACCCCACGTTGGCAACCGCCAGATAGAATCCGATCAATACCTGGCCCGCTATGAATAGTAACGACGTGATGAAGCTCCCCAGCCACACGTCCTTCCACGCAATCTTCACATCGGGCAGCGCCCTGAAGATCATAGCGAACATGAGCGTCACCAGCCCCAGCGACATCACGAAGTTGAGCAGTTGCCACACAAGCGGCCCGCCCGGTATCACAGGCCCCACGATCTTCTCTATGGACGAGATAACTGCCGTTGCCGCCAGGGATAGGAGCAGCACCAGCGCCGACGCCACCACCAGCGCGAACAGCGCCACGTTCGATAGGACCGCTTGTACGATGCCGCCGCTCTTCTTCTTAGGCGCTTCCCAGATGATGTTCAGCGCGTTCTTTAGCTGCCCGAAGATACCCAGTGCGCCCAACAACACTCCCACCAACCCGATCACGGTCGCCACGATCCCCTCGGCGGGCTTGCTCGCCCCCGCGATGATGCCCTGCACCGTCTCAGCCCCGCTCTCCCCCAGTGCCCCTTCCAGCGTCTCGGCGATCTTCCCCGAAGCCGCATCAGGCCCAAGCACTAACCCCAGGATTCCGATCACGGTCACCAACAGCGGGCCAATCGAAAAGATCGTGTAGTAGGCGAGCGCGGCCCCCAGTATAGGCGCGCGATCCTCGCTCCACTCTTTGAACGACAGTTTTATCAGGTTGAGCAATCGCCGCATATCCATCTTCATACCCTATCGTTTATTCTATTACTGTTCGTCCTCTGTCGCGGTGCCCCGGCCCAGCCCGGCGATCACTACGACGTGCTCGCCGCGCAGCTTCTGCTCGGTCAGCCCCTTCAGCAGTTCCGAAATCATCCCTCTCTCGACCGACTCGAACATCTTGGTCAGCTCGTGTGCCAGGGCAGCCTGCCTGTCGCCATAGACCTCAAGCGCGTCCTCCAGGAACGCCTTCAGGCGGTATGGGCTTTCGTAGAAAACCAGCGTGTGCGGTGCCTCCTTATCCACGGCCATCCACCTCTTGCGGGGGCCTGGCTTCCTGGGGCCGAAGCCTTTGAACGTGAAGCTGTGCACCGGCAGGCCCGACAGCACTACCGCCATAACGAGCGCCGCCGGACCCGGTATCATAGTCGGCTCGAAGCCCGCCGCCAGGGCGCGGCGCACCAGCGAGAAGCCGGGGTCCGATATGCCCGGCGTGCCCGCGTCGGTCACCACGGCCACCGACTTCCCGTGGCGCAGCATCTCGATGATACGCTCGCCCGCCCGCTCCTCGTTGTGCTCGTGGAAGGGCATCTGCTGCTTCTCGATCCCGAAATGCTTCAGCAGCATCCCCGTTTTGCGGGTGTCCTCGCTAGCGATCAGGTCCACCGCGCGTAGGGTCTCGATGGCACGTAGCGTCATGTCTTGCAGGTTGCCTATGGGAGTAGCGACAAGGTATAGCATGGGGATTAGGGATTGCGCATTGCGGATTGCGGATTGCGTTATATTACTTTAGAAGATCGAGGGAGCAGGTGCGCGATTATTATAGCGCGAAACACGAATATGGTGAGGGGGTTGGTGCCTTATGAAGATTGTCATACCGGACGATTACCAGGATGCGGTGCGGACGCTGGACTGCTTCTCCAAATTGGAGGGGCATGAGGTAACAGTCTATCACGATACGGTCAAAGACGTGCCGAGCCTGGCCGCCCGTTTCCGGGATGCGGACGCGCTGGTGCTGATCCGGGAGCGCACCGCTATCACCGGGCCGCTGCTGGCTCTGCTGCCCCGCCTGAGACTCATCAGCCAGACCGGCAGGGGCACGCCACATATCGACCTGGAAGCGTGCACCCGGCATGGGGTAGCCGTGGCCGTCGGCGGTGGCTCGCCCCACTCCACCGCCGAGCTAACGTGGGGATTGGTGCTGGCCGCGATGCGCCACATCCCCCAGGAGATTGTCCGCCTCAAGGAGGGGAAATGGCAGGGCAGCCTGGGACTAGGTTTGAAGGGCCGCACGCTCGGCATCTTCGGCTACGGCAGGATCGGCAGCGTCGTCGCGGGTTACGGCAGGGCCTTCGGCATGAAGGTCATAGCCTGGGGCAGGGAAGGCTCGCTCACGCGCGCCAGGGCCGACGGCTTCGAGCTCGCCGCCGGCCAGGAGGCTCTCTTCGAGGAAGCCGACGTGCTCTGCCTGCACCTCAAGCTATCGGGCGAAACGCATGGCATAGTCACGGCGGAACACCTGGCGAAGATGAAGCCATCTGCTCTACTGGTAAATACGGCCAGGGCCGAGCTGATCGAGGCGGGCGCGCTGGAAAATGCCCTCCCCGCAGGCCGCCCCGGCCTCGCCGCGATAGACGTCTATGAAGAGGAGCCGGTGGCGGACCATCCTTTGTTGCACCTGGAAAATGCCATCTGCACCCCACACCTGGGCTACGTCGAAAAAGACAGCTACGAACTATATTTCAGCAGCGCCTTCGACCAGGTGCTCGCCTTCGCAGCCGGAAACCCCACCAACATCATCAACCCCCAGGTCCTGGAAATGCCCCACGCTGAAACATGATCGTAGTTATAGAGACACCCTTTGCGGCAATAGTGTCGCATTGAACTCGTAGGGGCGGACCCGTGTGTCCGCCCTTTATCCCGACCCCGATCTTAACGGCGCGCCAACCAGGCATACACACAGGTCCGCCCCTACAATCTACGACCCTAATGCGCGTGTGCCCCACATCTAACAACGCGGTGGAAAAGCTTGCCCCCACCCCTAGAACTATTGTACTGTAGCCCCAGACCCCACAATATGCAGTAAGCAATACGCAGTACGCAATACGGAGTAGACACCATTGCCATTCAACGCCGCCGAGGTCGCCAGGCAAATTGAGCACAGCAAGACCGGCGCGCGAGCCGAGGCCGACGCCCGCGCCGAGGGCATAGACCTTGCCCGCCGCATCTACATGGCCGTGGGCGAGACCGAATGGGAGCTAAGAGTGCGTGACGCCGCTACCCGCCGCTGGGTGGCCGCGCCCCTCTCGCCCCTCCACACCTTCCCGGCCCACGCCCCCCACCCCCCATCCTACCGCGTGGTCGCCACCGACTCCTCCTTCGTCGCCCCCGATAAGCACCGGGGCGCGCTCTGCGACCTGATCAACGTGGGACGCGTGATGGTGCAGTATGGACACTTGCCGTCAGCCGAGATCGACAACACGCCCAATCACTATCCCGAGCTGCCCGCCGACAGCGAAGAGCTTTATTCGGCCCGCGTCCTGGGCGCGAAGTGCGCTCTCCGCGAGTTGGAGGAGCTATACAACTGGTCGCGCCAGTACCGGGCCGACGTGGCGCTGCTGGACGGGTCGCTCATGCAGCTTGTCTACATGCTGTCCAACGAAAAGACCGTCAGCACCCTCATGGCCGACTACCTGGAAATACTGCGCGCCTTCGAGCGCATCGGCGTGCCGGTCGTAGGCTACATCAGCAAACCCGACAGCGGCATGGTGATGCGCGCCATACGCCTCCTCGCGTGCGAGCAAGACACCCCCCATGAGCAGCGCCCCACCGAGCCGTGCACCTGTAGCACGCTCTGGAACATCAACGACGCCGACCTCTTCTGGACGCTGCTCGACGAAGGCGAACTCTCCCCTATCTTCGAGGCCGTCTTCACCTACCTCGTCTCCGAAAACTCCGGCATCGCCAAAGAGCTAACCTTCGCCTACCTGGGCACTCAATACGAAGTGGTCCGCCTCGAATTCCCCCTCTGGGTCGCCCAGCAGGGCCTTCTTGAGCGCACCATCGAGATCATCCTGCACCAATCTGTGCTCGGCAAAGGCTACCCCAACGCCCTCACCCTCGCCCACCAGTTCGCCGTGTTGCACAACACCGACCGCGAAAGCTACTACTACCTCCTAGAACGCGCCGGGTTGTTGCATGCCCCCACCGAGAAGGCCAGGGGCAAGCGCATGATCGGGCAGGCTATTTAATCCGAAGCCTGGCGTTGAATGTTGCTTTCAAGATCAGCTCTTTCATCCACCTTGTGTGACCGAGCCATTTCGCAAGTATTCATTGACTCTTAGTAGAACCGGAAAGCAGTCCCCGAAGCGGGCATTCCACAAATTGATTGGGTTTCCATCCCCGTATCAGATGGTCAACCAAGAACGTGTCAATAGCTCCGCCTCCAAGTCCTGCAATTAGACCAAGGAGCGGATTAACTGCACCAATAACTGTCCCACCAACGGCGAATAATAGCCAACGCATGGCCCGCTGAGGCAACGAACGGAGATAAGGCTCATTCTCACTAACCTTGTGGTAGTAAGAACGGATGAGGTCAATGTCAGGAGGCTGCCCTCTTAGCCACTCCTTCCATCTTCGCGCCTTATCCAAGACAGGCAATAAATCTGCGAATGTGCGCGCATCCGAGTTGATCGCTTCGCGCAGTGCATTACCACTGTCGAAAATGTGCTCTTGGAAATGGCTGATTTGCTGCGAGCTATGCTGTCCTGCGGTAATTAGATTTTCAATTCGGCGCCGCATATAGAGCGAGTCGAGAGGGCTTGTGGCTAGTTCGGAGTTGTTTTGCGCGGCCAAGTGTATCTGCTCTTCTGCATTAAGCAAGTCATTGATGATAGTTCCCGCACCAAATCCACCAGTATTCTTGCCCAGTCGTCTGCGGTATAGCTGCGTCAATAAATCAAAATTCAGATTGCTCTCCACTACCAAACCATGTTCGCTATCTCTGTGCACATTGAACTCAATTATAGAGGGAAGGATGTATTCAGGGAATAGGGCAGCAATTATCGGGCGTATAGCCTCTCCCAAAGCAGGATCGTCGCACAGGCCGTCCTCTGCCAGCGTGACCCATTCAAATGTTTGCCTGCTGATTGTAGTGTGCCCGGCCAGTTTGTTTGCTAGACGTCTTCCCTTGCCAGGCCTACCAATCAAATCCCCAAAGACGCCCGGTACTATCCGTTCAAACGGCGTCATATCTGAAAGCCCTGTTCCATGGCCAACTTCGCGGCCATTGTCGTCCAGCGCGGTTAAGGTAGAGATCGAGTTCTCTTCATAAGTCAATTTCAGATGACCTTCGCTCACCAAGCGTACCAGAGGCTCGACCCCACAGCTTACTGCCAAGTAAGTAAACGTCCAGTCGAAGACGTAGAGGTGAACAGTATCATAAAATAGCAGCGCTTCTGCCAGGCTACCAATGTCTATATTCGGCCTTTCACCCATTCGTCTGATAGTGGGCATTATGGTGATAGATTCTAACATAGTGACTTGTCCTCTCAAAATGATATACGTGAGTAATTATCATATAGTTGCGGCAAGTAAAGGCTGCTTTACACCCGTACCGGGCATGCTTGGTATGTCTCCGAGATCTGTATCCTTCACAAATCGGTGAACGTGGAATTCCCACGAATTAGTGGGCTTCCCCCACAAAAGTGGACACACAGGAAACTACGATTTAGAGAAAGCACAGCAAATGCCCCTGTCCATCAACGAGCATCGAACAGATCGCTGACAGACAGAGTAAAGCCTGGTAGAAGGGCGGAGGTAGCGGTGCCGCCGCGGCGATAGGTGCCGTGCTCAGCATAGCGATTACCCGCCAAACGCAACACAGTTACAGTCTCATCCTGAGGGTTTACTATCCAATATTCGGGTATTCCGGCCTGCGCGTATTCTCTACGCTTCACCCTGGTATCCCGCTCAGGATCGTCTGGGCTGACAATCTCCACAACCAGATCGGCGCCCAGCCAGTAAGCGTTTTGCCTGCGGGGATCGTCAGCATCTCGCACTAATAGAAGACCCGGCTCGCGATATTTTCCTTCTCGTATCTGTAGCCGAAGCGGTGCGTACAGGATGGTGCCGCCCAGGTTCTGTATGAATGGGAGGAAGGCAAGGAGCAGGAACCGGGAGATAACTTGATGTTTATCGGTAGGCATCGGCAACACCTCGATGGAGCCATCTGAAAACTCAAGCAACCGGCGACTATAATCGGTCAGACGCAGGTACTGCTCCTCGGTCCATAGTCCCTGCATAAGATCAAGATTGAGGATTGTATCGTTATCGGCAGCCACGATGCGCAACTCTGGTGCTTGCAGGTCAATCGACATAGCCGTACTCCTACTTGAGTGTCCAATTCACTTGTCCGTAGTATAACGGAGTGGTCTGCCTCCAGAAAAGTGGATACGAAAGAAACTAATTTCAGATTATGGCACAATAGCAGAAAGCAAACGTCTTGCTCTCCATAGCACGCTCTGAGCCAAATTATAGCCCATGAACACCTGCCCCGAATGCGGCGCCACCCACCCCGACGCCCAAACCTGCAACGACGACTTCAACCAGCTACTCGCCTGGGAGACCGAAGACTCAGCGAGATGGGAAGTACACCACCTCATGGTCCTCTCCTACCACCTGCAACACCCCTCCATGTACTCCCAAGATGGCCTGAACGGCGCAATTAAGCTGCTGGCCGAATTCATCGAAACCAATATCACGCCCGACGAAATACGCAAACGCGAGCGCGCCCGCCTCAACTCCAACAAACGCCGCTTCAACATCACCAGCCGCTCCGGCTCCTACGGCGCATACAAACACCCCATCAACTGGCCCATGACCGCCGCCACCGTAGTAGCAGGCGGCCCCGACAACTACGTCGCCAACGTCCAAGCCTGGGCCACCTCAATCTACGACGAGCTAAAAGTCACCGAAAACCTCGGCCAGGGCGAGGAAACAACGTCCCCGAAGCCAACCGGCAGACCGCCGGGCAAACCAACAAGCAAACCAACCGGCAGGCCAAAAGGCAAATCAGGCCAACCCCTGAAACCCCTCGGCAAACACTGGAAACCCAGGCACAAATCCTAGCCCCTCCGAACCGACTACCGACAACTGACAACTGACAACTGACAACGAGGAACTAACAACTATGCCCGAACGCCAACAACTGGGCGAATTAATCGCCACCTCATACAGCAACTTCACCGTCGAGAGCTACGAGCTAAATTCCACCCCGCCCCTCGGCGGCCTCGTCGTAGCGGAAAGCGTCCTGGGCGTGGTCTGCTCCGCGCGCACCGAAGGGCTAGGCCCGATCTCCGCCAAAGGCAACCTGGGCGACGAAGACGGCGGCGTCTACAACCTCTACCCCGACCTCCAGCGCACCCTCCGCACCAGCTTTACCGCCGTAGTTGTAGGCTGCTACCCCTCCACCCCACAATCCGCAATCCGCAATCCGCAATCCACAATCACATACTCCTACCCCGAATGCCCCCCACGCGTGCACTACAAGTGCTACCTGGCCTCCGAGCCTGAGCTCGTCCGCTTCACCACCCAGCCCGACTACCTGCGCCTCCTCCTCTACTCAGCCGACGCCCAACCCTCCGACATCGACCAGGTACTCGTCCACCTCATCCTCCGCGCCTACCGCGCCCGCCAAAACGACCGCGAGTGGCTACAAACCGCCGCCGAATACCTGGGCCGCCAGCTAAAAGGCCAGTACGACCGCCTGCTGGCTATCCTGAAAACGCTCGACAACCTCACCACTCCATCTACTCCCACCACTCCCAGCAACGGCATTCCCACCAGCATTGGCAATGTCAAACTCTAACTCCAAAATGATCTCTGTGACTCCGTGCCTCTGTGGTTCAAGAATACAATTGAAGCATTTGTGATCTCCGCGAACTCCGTGATCTCTGTGATCAAGAAAAGGACAACCAACGTGGAAAACAACGGCAACGGCCCCCTACTCTCCCACCTCCTATCGCGCCTGGACAAAGATAAAACCCCAGGCGAGCGCACCCACCTCGGCCAGGTGACAGCCGCCGACACCGAGCGCGGCGTCACCGTCCACCTCCACCGCGAGCAGCCCGTCGAGCTACTCCGCCAGGGCCAGTTCGTGGTAGTCGAGGGCCGCCACGTCCGCTTCTTCGGCACCATCAACTCCTTCCGTCTAGCCTCCACCGACCCCGCCCTAGCCATGGACCCCCCCGACACCTACACCGACTCCAATCCCCATTCCGCACTCCGCACTCCGCATTCCTCATTAGTCCAAGACACCCTCTCCCGCTCAGCCACCTACGCCGAGTGCAACGTCCGCCTCGCCCTCGAACTCTCCCCCGAAGGCACCCCGCGCCCCGCCCGCACCATCCCCGGCCCCTTCAGCGCCGCCTTCTCCGCGGGCACCTCCGACTACGGCATGGTCTTCGGCCAGGAGGACAAGCACCACTTCGTCGTCGGCTACCCCCGCGAGCTTGACGAAGCCGACGCCCTCGCCGCCCCCATCTGCATCGACCTGCGCCGCTTCGTCGAGCGCTCCAACGGCATCTTCGGGCGCTCAGGCACCGGCAAGTCAGTCCTCGCCCGCCTCCTCCTCTCCGGCCTCATCTCCGGCAACGCCTGCACCAACCTCATCTTCGACATGCACTCCGAATACGCCTCCGAAAAGCGCCTCGAAAACAACACCGTGGCCCGTGGCCTGCGCGACCTCTTCGGCAAGTCCCGCGTCGCCCTCTACACGATGGACGAGGAGGCCTCCCGTCGCGGAGGCGGGGCCGACGGCACGATCCGCATCCCCCTCTCCGACATCTCCATAGACGACATCGAAGCCCTCGCCTCCGAGCTAAAAATGGGCGAAGGCTCCGCCGCCATCATCACCGCCCGCCAGGCCCACCGCAAGCTCGGCCCCGGCTGGCTAGAGCGCCTCATCTCCATGTCCTCCGAAGACCTCGCCGACTTCGCCAAAGAGACGGGCGCGCACTCCGGCTCCCTCGAAGGTCTCAAGCGCAAGCTCGAAACGATAGCCGACCTCGCCTTCGTCACCCGCTCCTCTCAGAAAGTAGGCACCGGCATCGAGGGCCTCATCTCCGACCTCAAAGCGGGCAAGCACGTCATCCTCATGTTCGGCCAGTACCGCTCCACCCTCGCCTACATGCTCGTCGCCAACATCCTCACCAAGCGCATCCACGACGCCTGGGTGCGCTGGTCCGAGGACCACGAAGACGGCAAGGCCGACTCCCCCAAACCCCTCATGATCACCATCGAAGAGGCCCACAAGTTCCTCTCCCACGACTCGGCTACCATTTTCGGCACCATAGCCCGCGAGATGCGCAAGTACTTGGTCACTCTCATGGTGATAGACCAGCGCCCATCGGGCATAGACGATGAAGTAATGAGCCAATTGGGCACCCGCATAACCGCCCTCCTCAACGACGACCGCGACATAGACTCCGTCTTCACCGGCATCCGGGGCGGCACCCAGCTAAAGAACCTCCTAGCCACCCTCGACAGCAAGCAGGAAGTCATGCTCATGGGCCACGCCGTCCCCATGGAAGTAGTCCTCCGCGTCCGCACCTTCGACACCAACTTCTACAACGCCCTCAAATCCACCGGCACCAAACCCTCCCGCGAGATCGAGCAGAACGTAGTCCGCGCCGACAAGGCGAAAGTGTCGCTGGAGGATCTGTTCAACGACTAGTGCGTCACAAACGAAATCTGTCATTATAAAAACCAGGTTTGCCTTTTGTCATTCTGAGCGAAGCGAAGAATCAGTCTCCTCAGGATGATCTCCGGATCTGAGTATAATCCATCCCAACTGATTCTTCGCTTCGCTCAGAATGACAATACCAAATGGGTCGGCTTCTTGCCAGTCTTTCGTTTGTGAATTACTAACACCATTCAAAGGAGGCTACCCCATGCTCAAAGGCCCTACCATCACCCTGCGCCCCGTCCGCGAAACCGACCTGGACGAATACTACGCGCACTACATGGACATAGAGAACCGCGGCGATTACTACCCGCGCGGCTTCGCGTCGGAAGTCAACTTCAAGAAGAGGTTCCGCGACACCGGCCTCTGGGAAAGAGACGAAGGAACTCTCCTCATAATCGACAAGTCAGACCAGATGATCGGCTACATCGAGTTCTTCAAGAC
>JBAURA010000372.1:0-3620 GCA_049580985.1 Chloroflexia bacterium | reverse complement strand
CCAAATCCCACGGGTTGTGCGTCGGCCCCCACGCCGAGTTCTCGGTGGACGACCCCATCGCGAACTCGTCGCAGTTGGTCTTGCCCAACAGCACGGCCCCCGCCTGCGATAGCCTTTTCGGCACGGTGCCGCTGAACGGTGGCACGAAGTTCTCCAGGTGCCGCGAGCCGCATGTAGTGCGCACGCCCTCCGTGATCAGCACGTCCTTCAGGCTCATCGGCACCCCATCGAGCGTGGACCTGGGCGCTTCTCCGCCCGCCCGCCTGCGGTCGAAATCGCGCGCCGCCTCCAGGGCCTGCTCCTCGCTCAACGTCGTGAACGCGGCTACCTCGCCATCCGCCGCCGCGATACGCTCGATGTGCGCGCGCGTCAACTCCTCCGACGATGCTTCGCCCGAGTCGAGCAGACGCCGCGCGTCGGCTATGGTCATGAAAGTGTCGAGATCAGGCATCGCCCGCCTCGCTCTCCACTCCTTCTGCCTTGTCGCCTTTGAACTCTTCCAGCACTGCGGGCACGCGCACAAAATCGCCCTCTCTTGAGGGAGCGTTAGCGAGCAATCTTTCGGTGGCCCAGGAGGGTCTCGCCACGTCTGGGCGGCCCACGTTCAGGTGCGACAGTATCTGCGCGGTGGGGGGTACCTGTGAGGTGTCCAGCTTTTCAAGCATGGCTATGTAGTCGAGCACCTGCACAAGCTGCGCCCGCATAGTGTCAACTTCCTCGTCGGTTAGCCCCAATCGCGCCAGCATCGCCACGTGGCGCACCTCTTCCGGTGTAAGCACCTATCCTTACCTCACTCTCGCCAGGAACCCGGCCACCAGCGCCGCCAGGTCGTGCTCGCGCCCCTCGAAAAAGTGGCCCGTGCGCTTCAAAGTCACTATCATCTTCGGCTCAGGGAGGGTCGCCACGAACTCGGCCAGTTGCGCCGGCGGGCTGAAATCGTCTCGCTCGCCCGTCACGAACAGCTTGGGGTGCGGCCACTGCCCCAGGTGTTCCAGGTTGCGCCACGCCACCGGCAGGCCGATGCACACCACCGCTCCCACTCGCGCCTCTAACACATGCGACGCCATGTACGCCAGCGAGATGCGCCCGCCGAACGAGTGCCCCACCAGCGCCAGGCGGTCGCCGTCAACGCCCGCCTGCATACCAAGGAAGTCGACCGCCGCCCCCACGTCCTCGGTCTCCGGCGCGCCTTCGGGCACAACCAGCCTGCGGTCAGCCGACTTTGACATCTCCCCGGTGCTGTCGCCGACCCCTCTTGAATTATAGCGGAGCGTGGCGAACCCTGCCTCGGCCAGCGCCTCCTCTAATGCGAGCATCACTTTCATGTCCATGCTCCCGCCCGCCGCGGGGTTGGCATGGCACAGCACCACGCCGGGGTATAGCTCCCCACCTCCGGGCACCTGTATCCACCCTTCCAGCATGGGGGCGGGCTCGTCGCCCAGCGCGCGTCCGGGAAAGCGAATGTGCCGCGACAGCGCGGGGGCCGCCTCGATCACGCCTGGCGTCTCGCCGCCCGGTTCTTGCTCGTGGTGTGGGTCCATCGGTGTAGCTAGAGCTTGTGGCCGCAGTTGGGACAAAAGACGGACATCGGGCGGAGCGGCCCGCCGCAGTTAGGGCATGGGTTGGAATTCGCAGTCTCCGGTCGCTCGCCCGTGTTCGTGGGAGCCTCGCCCGGCGCCAATGCTACCGGCCTGGCCTGCCCGATCAGGACCTGCCCCTCCGAAGGTGGCGGCTCAATCCACGCTTCGCCGCCGATAGCTTCGACCTCTTTCGCCTTGTCCGCGAGCTTCTTGCGAATTGTGCGTACCTGGGTGACCAGCGCCTGCAACGAAGGCTCAAGCTCGGCACCCTCGGCCTCCAGCTCCAGCACCTTCTCGCCGATCTCGCCCATCAGCTTGTTGGCCTGCCTCTGTAGCCGTTGCGATTCGGACTTCACCCGGTTCGTCCGCAGGAGCTTGTCCGCCTCGAAGCTGACCCGGTCAAGTCCCTTGCGTATCGTATGCCCCAGCCCCGACAGCGCCTGTGCCGCCGCCTCGCCCGGTGTCTGTTCGTTGTCAATGTTGCTCATCTTTTCTCACTCGTCATGCGTAAAACGTAAAACGTAAAACGTAAAACGTAACTACATAACCTTCATACATAAAACTTGGCGAACCTTGGCGCTCTTGGCGTCTTGGCGGTTCCGTCTCTTACGCTTTACGTTTTACTCCCTTCCGCCTCTACCTCGGCCTCAACGTCGTCCGCCCGGCGCGCGCCCAGCCGGGCGACAGCAGGCTACCGCCGAATACCACCGGCGATGACTGCACGGCCACGCTCTGCACCATCCCCAGCCCGAACAGGATGCTCATCAGCGACGACACACCATAGCTTATGAAGGGCAGTGGCACCCCCGTCACAGGCATCAAGCCTATGTTCATGCCGACGTTGATGAAGATCTGCATACCGAGCCAGGTCGCCACACCAATAGCGATCAGGCTGCCGGTGAAATCGGGGGCGCGGGCGGCCACCACCAGGCACCGCCACACTATGATGAAGAGGAGCGCGATGAGGACTACCGAGCCGACGAAGCCGAACTGCTCGGCCACCACCGAGAAGATGAAGTCGCTGTACTGCACCTTGATGAACTCAAGCTGGCTCTGCGACCCGTTGAGATAGCCCTGCCCCAGGAACCCACCCGACCCCGCCGTGATGCGCGCCTGGAGGATATTGTAGCCCGCGCCGCTGGGGTCCGATTCCGGGTTGAGGAAGATCAAGAAACGCTCGCGCTGGTAGTCGTGCATAATCCACGTCCAGAAAGCGTAGAGCGCCGGGATCGCGAGGCCAAACGTGAGCGCGAAAATGCGCCCCGATACCCCCGCGCCAATCGTCATCCCAAGGAAGATAGAGCCGAGTATGATGGCCGTGCCCAGGTCAGGCTGTTTGAACACTATGGCCGTGGGCACCAGCGTGATCAGGCCCGCCGCGACGAACCACTTGAGCTTGTGCAGCTCTTTGGCGCGGTCCGCCAGGAACTTCGCCAGCACAATCACCAGGCCGAGCTTGGCAAGCTCGCTTGGCTGAAGCTGGATCACTTTCAGGTCGAGCCAGCGTTGCGACCCGTAGTTGCTCTCGCCCATGAAGACCACCAGCAACAACAAGCCGACCGTCCCCAGGTAGAACGGAAGCGTGAAGCTCTCCAGGAACCTGTAGTCCATACGTGCCAGGAGCAGCATAAGTCCCAGCCCCACTACGCCAAACGTCGCCTGCTTGATGGCGAAATCGCTCAACGTGAGCGATCCTGTGCGCGCGCTATCCGTGGCGCTGTACACCATGAGCACGCCCACCACGGTGGCGGCCAACGTGCATAGGAGAAGCGTATAATCGAGGTTCGCGAGCCTGCCGGTTCTCATCGGGGATCAGGGTTTTGGGGATCAGTGACCAGTAGCTAAATTTCGAGTCAGGTATATGACGCGCGACAAAACGCCGCGAGATCTTCATCGATGCTGCAACGCTTACTATAACATATCACCCCCGTTTTCCAAAGCGCCCTAGATGCGTGCGTAGGGGCACCCCTTGTGGGTGCCCTGTTCCTAGTACCCGCATCTTTCCCAACAGGGCATCCACAAGGGGCAATAGTGTCGCAC
>JBAURA010000371.1:0-3034 GCA_049580985.1 Chloroflexia bacterium | reverse complement strand
CAACAAGCTGGAAAAGGCGCGAGAAGCCGAGTTAGACCGCCTCATGTCGGCGCTGGTATGGGCGGGCGACTGGCTGGCCGAGGAGATGATCGCGCGCGGGCATCGAGACGAGGCGGCACGGATCTCCCTCTGGGTGCGCACGATGGCGGCCTGCTATTCCGAGCTTGAGGCCAGGGAGTCGGTAGACGGCCTGGACCGCGAGATAGCACGGCTGGCGGACTGGCTGCGCGAGATGGAGCTTGGGGGGCTGAGCAACACCGAGCGCGTCCGCATCAAGGCCTTGTTCGGCGGGTGGGGTGGCCTCAAGCAGTTGGAGACGAGGCGCATCAACGAATTAAGGCGCAGGATCACGCGCTGGATGGAGTGGAAAGAGAAGGACACCCTGTCTCGGATCGAGTACGAGAACCTGCTGCTACAGTGGGAGCGCAAGCTGCGCCTGCTCAGCAGGAGAATACCCGATACGGGCACGAGGGACGAAGATGCCCTGGATACCGAGCTGGTCGCCACACGTAAGTGGCTCCACTCGGTCAATTTCATGGAGCGCCTGCCCGAATGGAAGCTCCCCTCCATCACCGTGCGCTCCTTCGACGGCGGCACCCTGGAATATACCCTCATCTTCAACGTAGACGACATCAAGCAGCAGCACTTCGAGCGCGAAGCCTACGTCAAAAGCGGCATCCTCCTTGACCTCTACGAAACGTGCAAGCGCGAAGGCATAGAAGGCCCGGCGGCGAAGCAAGTGTAGTTAGGGATCAGGGGGTTAAGGGATTAAGGGATTGGGGATTAGGGTTCAGGGGGTTAAGGGGTTAAGGGATTGGGGATTAGAGAAGAGCAGCCTTAAGATCTGGTCTGACGATGGAACTGCGTTAAGTCGGCAGATCAGATTCTGAGGTTCTAAACCTAACCTCACACGGAAGTTCCTTAAGTGTGAGGTTAGGTGTGCGGTCTCTAATCCCCAATCCCCAATCCCCAATCCCTTAATCCCTTAATCCCTTAATCCCCTGATCCCCCACCCCTGATCCCTGTTATAATGCACTATGGATGCCGTTGGCCTCGGTCTGGCGCGCCCGTTCGCGTTGTTGCTGCTGCTTTTGCTTGTGCCGGCGGCGGTCTATTTATCGCGGACCAGCATGGCGCTGATGAGGCCGCGCAGGCGGCGCTGGAGCCTGGCCCTACGGATCATTATTATCACCCTGCTCGTGCTGGCCCTCTCCAGGCTGGGAGTCGTGCGCGCCGCCGATCGCCTCTCGGTTGTGTTCCTCGTTGACCGTTCCGACAGCATATCAGCCGAGGCACGCTCGCTTCAGGCTGATTATGTCAACTCAGCAATCGAGACTATGCGGGAGGGCGACGCGGCGGGCGTGGTGGTCTTCGGGGCGGAGGCGCTGGTGGACCGCCCGGTGACGTCCGAAACGTCGCCGCCCGACCTGGTGAGCAGGCCCGTCGCCACCTACAGCAATATAGAGGAAGCTATCCGGCTGGGACTGTCGATCCTCCCCTCCGACACCGCGCGTCGGATCGTTCTCCTTTCCGACGGCAAGGAGAACCTGGGGAGCGCGGAGTGGGCGGGACGGCTAGCGTCGGCGAACGGAGTGCCCCTGGACGTGCTGCCCCTGGCATCGGAGAGCGGGCCGGAGGTCTGGATGGACGGGCTGTCCGCTCCCTCCCCCGTGCGCGAGGGCGAGCGGGTGTCGCTCGAAATAAGCGTGGCGAGCAGCACCGATACCACCTCCACGCTCACCCTGCTCATGGACGGCCTGCCCCTCACCACGCAGACGGTGTCGTTGGTCAGGGGTAGTAACACCTTCGTCCAGCAGCTACCACCCGCCACCAGGGGCTTCCACACCTATTCCGCCACAGTCGATGCGCCGCTGGGGGCTGACACGCGGCGCGAGAACAATCGCTACAGCGCCTTCTCGCTGGTGCTGGGCAAGCCGCGCCTCCTGGTCGTGGAAGGCATGGAGGGCGAGTCGTCGTCGCTCCTGGCCGCGCTCGCGCCCAGCGTGGGGGCCGACGTGGTGTCGCCGGAGGCAATGCCCCAGGACATGCCGGCGCTGGCAGGGTATGACGCCGTGCTGCTGGTGAACGTGCCCGCGTCTCGCCTTACGCGGCCAGGCATGGAGAACCTGCAAACGGCGGTGCGCGACCTGGGCAAAGGGCTTGTGGTGATCGGCGGCGACGAGAGCTATGCCGCCGGCGGCTACTTCCGTACACCCCTGGAAGAGATGCTGCCCATCGACCTGCATATGCCATCCAAGCTGGATATACCGACCGTGGCGATGGTGATGGTGATAGACAGGTCGGGGAGCATGATGATGGCGCACGGAGGCGGCGCTGGGATCGCCAAGATCGAGCTTGCCAAGGAAGCGGCGGCCCAGGCGGTGGCCCAGCTGAGCGAGCGCGATTACGCGGGGGTGATCACCTTCGACAGTGGGGCGGACTGGGTGGTGGGCCTCCAGCCTCTGGGCGATCCCGCCATGTTCAAGGACAAGATCGGCAGCATCTCGGCGGGCGGCGGCACCAACATCTACTCCGGCCTCTCCCCCGCCGTGGATGCGCTGATCGCCAGCAAGGCCAAGAGCCGCCATATCGTGCTGCTGACCGACGGCGTGTCCGAGTCGGGCGATTACGACGGATTGCTGGCGAAGATGGAGGCCAACAACATCACCCTCTCAGCCGTGGCGGTCGGCATCGACGCCGACACCAACCTGATGCAGTACCTGGCGCAGAAAGGGCACGGCAACTACTACTACACCGAGGACGGCAACGCCCTCCCCCAGATATTCGCGCACGAGAGCCACATCGCCTCGCGCTCCTACCTGATAGAGCACCCCTTCGTGCCGGAGCGCACATCCCCCACGGCCATCCTGGAAGGTCTGGGCGGCCTGCCTGCCTTGCAGGGTTACGTCGGCACCTCGCCTCGGCCAGGAGGGCAGATCGCGCTCGTGTCGGACGCGGGCGACCCCGTGCTGGCGCAGTGGCAGTATGGCCTGGGGCGCGTGGTAGCCTGGACGTCGGACGCCAAGGGCCAATG
>JBAURA010000370.1:0-2888 GCA_049580985.1 Chloroflexia bacterium | reverse complement strand
CTATCCTGCCGGGCGCTACTGTGAAGCAGCACCTGTTGTGGCGCTACTCGATTGCCTGGCGGAAGCCTCGGCGATAACCACCAGGCACGACCCTTTGCTGTTGGAAGCTAGCCTGGCCGAGACCTCGAACCCGGCCTCTTCCATTCGCTGCCGCAACAGGCCGATCCAGGCATGCCAGCCATCGCTCTCGACCAGTTTGCGCTGTATGGCCTCGGCGTCGGAGGTATCGGAGCTGCTTTCGTAACCGTAAACGACCCTGGCGATACCCTCCAGCGTGCGTGCCTTCGCGCCCCTGGGCTTGAGCCACCCACCCGGCACGATCACCAGCCTCCCACCCGGCGCGAGCACCCGCGACAGTTCTGATAACGTCCGTGGGTCCGCTATATACTCACTGGGGAAGGTGCTCACCACCGAGTTGAAGTATCCCTCCGGGAAAGGTAGCGACTGTGACCGCGTTCTCAGTAGCCTCTCGGTAGGCAATCCTAGCCTCCGCATCTTGCCCATTGCCTGCCTCAGCATTTGGGCCGAAGCGTCTATCCCCCAGGCCTCGAAGCACTTCTCCAAAAGATCGGGTTGCAAGTCGCCCGTGCCCATACCCACTTCGAGCACCCTCGGCCCTTTGAGGTGCGGTAACGCCGTCCGCTGCCACAACCGCCACTGCCCCAGGAAGAAGGTCCTGCTCACCCAATCGTATGCCCAGGCGAGCGGCCCGTAGAGCGACTCGAACGCGATCTTGCACAGCCGCGCGCGTATGCGGCCTGTAGCATGCCGGCTATGCACTCTTGCCAGTTTGGCTGAGCGTTTGAGGCTCTTTTGTGCTTACCTCGACAAAACGGGCGTCCACTGAATATGCCTTTGGAGCTATCTCCCCACGTTCTGCATTTACTTCCAGATACAATTCGAGCGCTTCCTGCATGTTCGCTAGAGTCTCCTCTATCGTGCTGCCGGTAGTAGCGCAACCGGGCACATCGGGGGCATAGGCAGAGTAATTGCCCTCGGCTTGTTCGACCACGATCAGATAGCGGTGCTGCATTATAGTCTCCTCCTACTTTAGCCCTGCCTGCTTCAGAATATTATCAAGAGTTCCAGGTGCAACATCGTCATTGGGATGTCCCGGTATCACAACAATACCTTTTTTAAGAGGATGGTCATAAATCCTGTGACTGCCCTTCATCCGTACTCTTACCCAACCATCATCCTCGACCTTCTTGATAAGATCGCGCACTTTCATGGTGGTATTATCGCCTTTGAGCTTTAGATATCTTACCTGTATTATACAGTAGGCAGGAGAAGTAACTTATGATCTCAAGCAACAGGGCGCTTTCCTCACGTGCAATAAGCATGGTCAACTACCTGTATAACGTGCTGACCCAGCCTCTCGGCTCGTGGGAGGGTTTTTACATCCCGCAAAGCCAATCGATGAACTTCGCGTTGCGCTATCAGCTGGCGTTCTCTACATATGCCCTGGCGGCCCTCCAGCAGGCCACGCCCGCCTACCGCGCACCCTACGCGGAGGCTATGCGAGGCGCTATCGAGAAGATGCTGCACGCGGACGTCTGGGGCTACTGGCGCGCTCCGCAACCCCACGGCAATGGCAACGCGCCGGTTGGCTTGACCGGCTCAGGACACGTGGCTGTGCTGGTCAGTCCCCACCAACGGACGGTCGCAGGCCCTCCCTCCGATCCCATAGCTCGCGACAATCTACAATACTCAGGGCATTTGAGCGCTATGCTAGGCCTCTACGAAAAGGTGTCGGGGGACAGCCGCTACGATAACCCCTTCACCCTGAGCGACAGTAGTAGCGGTGTGGAATTCAGCTACACGCACGGCAAAGTGGCCGAGCGCATACACAGCCAGATGGTCCAGAACCGCTTCGGAGGGGTGTGCTGCGAGCAGGGCATGGCCTACGTGCCGTGTAACAACCACGCGATGGCCTCCAACACCCTGCACGACGCCCTGCACGGCACGCGTTACCGCCAGGCTAACGCCGGCTGGCTCAAGACGGTGCGTGACAGGCTGGTGCTGAAAGGCCCCGCCATACGCGGGGTGTTCGGCACCGCTTACATGAAGGACCTGGGGCTTGCCACTCCTGTCGCCTTTAACTTCACCGACGCCTGGGGATTGGCGTTCATGGTCCCGTTTGCTCGCCCGTTGGTGCGCAAGCTGTATGGCCGGTTCAAGAAGCGTGGAGTAGCGCGGGCTGCTGAAGGGGCATACGTCGGCTCGTCGCCCGTCAGCGAGAGGATGGAGATCAGCGACGTGGCGATCAACACCGGCTTCGGCCTCGTGCTGGCGCGCGGTATGGGCGACGTCGCTCTCTCCGAGGCCCTGTCGCGTTACAGTACGCACGCTTTCGGCGCGGGTTGGCGCGGCGCGAGCTATTTCTACGCAGGCGCGCCGCGCACCCTCCATGCAACCGCTCTCTATGCCCTGGCCGAGGCCATAGAGCCGGGGGGCGAGGGCTTTACCCGCTTGTTCAACAACCCGCCGGACCCCGGTATGAGCCGCAAGCCGTATGTGGCTTCGGTCGCAAGCCTCTCCGGCCACGTAGGAGTCTCGCGGGCCAGTTTCGATGAAGCCGTGCGCACCCTGCATATCGGCATTCGCCAGGTTGGCGACCCTGCCGCCTTGCGCGCATCATCTCCCCTTCCCGCCAGGGTAACGGTAGGCAACGTGGGCGGCGAGATCCAGGTGGAGGGTGCTACCGGGGATGGTGTTCCTTATAACCGTTTGCCTAATGGCGACGTAACTTTCGATACACTCATTCCACCCAACGAAGAGGCGCTGTTAACTGTGCATATGTCGCAATAGGGAAAGATCGTAGGGGCACCCCTTGTGGGTGCCCTCGTTGGGCGAGATCCAGGTACGGGAACAGGGCACCCACAAGG
>JBAURA010000369.1:0-5714 GCA_049580985.1 Chloroflexia bacterium | reverse complement strand
CCTTGTGGGTGCCCTGTTCGCATACCTGGATCTCTCCCCAACAGGGCACCCACAAGGGGTGCCCCTACGGATTCCTCAATTTTATTAGGTGCTCTAGATAATATGGGAGGAACGAGATTCTTCACTTCGTTCAGAATGACAAGGGAGAGTCGGGTGGCTCTCAAAAGCGGCGCACTAAAGGGCGGTGAAGCCGGGCGTGCCGATGCAGGCGTCGAAGGTGCCGGTGGCGCGGGCGACCTGCTTGTAGGTGGGTTGGAGGATCATGGCCTGTTTGAGGTGGGCCGAGGCGAGGTCGCAGCGGCCCATGAGAGCGTTCACGCGGGCCAGGTTGAAGTGGGCCTCGGCGTACTGGGGCTTGATGTCGATGGCCCGGCTGAAATCGACTATGGAGGCCACGTAATTGCCTTGCTGGGCGAACACGGCGGCACGGGTATTGTACGGCTCAGGCTGTTGTGGGTTTAGCTCGATGCAGCGCGTGAGGTCGGCCAGGGCTGCATCTAATTCGCCCAGCATGGCATAGACGCTGCCCCGGTTGTTGAGGATGTCGGCGTCGTCGCCGCGCAATTCGAGGGCGTGGGTGAAGTCCTGTATGGCGAGGGGTAGCGCGCCGTCGTTGGCATAGATGATGCCCCGGTTGTACCAGTAGCCGGGGTTCTCCGGGTCGAACTCGATAGCTTTAGAGAAGGACGCGATGGCCTGCCCCACCATGTCCTGCGTGGCCTGCGTGATCCCCAGGGTGTTGTAGCGGTTGGCCTCGGCTTGCGTATCGGTGGGGGCGTTGTCGCTCATGTTGGTCCTCCACGGTATTATAACCTGGGATTACGGTAGACGGTAGACGGTGGACCGTTAAGACGTAAAACGTAAAACGTAAAAGGCAATACCGTCCACCGTCCACCGTCCACCGTCCACCGTCTACCGTCCACCGTCCACCGTCTACCGTCTACCGTCTACCGTCGTCCCGAAAGTCCCAGGATTATGACCCCCTAATAGGCTATTGTTGTGAGACCGTGGGCGCTGCTAGTATTATCATGGAGGCAGTGTCACTATGAAGCTACAATCTAAACTGTTGGGTGGCCGCTTTGGCAAGCGCGATCAGTCCGGTGGGCCGGGGCAGGCGGCTCCAGCCATGGCCGGGGCAGGCGCTTCGCAGGACGAAGCAAAAGCGGGCGGCAACACCGGCTCGGCCATGTCGATGGGCGCTAATTTGCGCTCTCTTGGCTCGGAGCTGCAACAGGCCGCCGTTCAGAGCACATTCGACTATTCCAAGAACAGGGTGCTGGTCACCAAGACGGTAGCGGCCCTGCTGGTGATGCTGGCCCTGGCTCACGCGGGCCTCACCCTCATCCCTTTGAGCGCGGAGGTTGGTAGCTGGGCGAAGGCATTCCTCAGCTTGACTTCCCTTGGACTGGCGCTGGAGATTGCGGCAGCGGCGCTGGTGTCGGCGGTCCTGGTCAACCTGTTCCCGGCCCTCAAGATCACCCCTCAGGGCCTAGGCGTGGCCGAAGTAACGGGCTGGCGCACGGTCCCCTGGAACCAGGTAGGTGTGATCAGGGTGATGGAGCTTGGCGGCAGGGTCGCCAATGGGAAGTACCTGGTGATGATCCCGTTCAAAGGCAAGACCAAGCCTGGGACCCCGGCGCCCATGCTCAAGTGGATACCGGCGCTGATGGGCGCGTCCCGCGAGGGGGAGCAGGGGGTGATGCTCACCTCCGATATCAAGTACTTCGAGCGTTTGTTACAGCTTATCGTTTCGTACATGGTGCAGGTCCAGGGCGGGACCGGCACCAACGTGGTGGTCGAGTCGTTTGTGGACGAGCAGGTGACGATGTACACCGCCCAGCTTTTGCTCGACCCGGCGGCGGCGCTGGAAAGACTGTCACGCTACACCGTCGCTACCGAGAACCCCGACCCGTATGGCGTCAACGAGGTGGATACCGACCCGCCCGTGAACTGGACGCGAATGCTGCTCAGGCAGCTGCCTATCGCTTTGCTTCCGCCCCTGGTGCTAATGACAGAGGTGCTGGTGGGTACGAGCGATAAGCCGTTCCTGGGTATCCACTCAATGTTCGCTGTTGCGCTGCTGGCTCTGGGTCTGGTGGAACTGCCCTTTGTGGCCTATCTCATCCAGGCCGTGGGCGAGTTGATGGTGGGTGGAGGTAAGTTCAAGCGGTCCGTGTGGGCCTACGCGGAATTGCAGGTCCCACGGGCGATGGCGGTCATCCTGGGCCTGGCAGCGCTTGGCATAGGCATGCCTTCGGGTTTCGCCCTGGCGCTGTGGCTGGCCGGTGTCGCGGTAACTACCTTGCTGACGACCCGCTTCGTGCGGAAACTGTACTACATGCCGCTGTCGCATACGATCCTGGCGACCATAGGCGTGTTTATATACCAGATGCTGGTGCTCGCGCTCTATTTCTGGGTGCGGTAGGGGATAAGGCATATTGCGTACTGCGTACTGCGTATTGTATATCAGGTAAAACAAAGAACCCGCGCTCATGGCGCGGGTTCTTATATTCGGTTGGGGTTGTTATGAGCGTGTTTCGACTACCAGGCGGATGGCTGTGCGCTCCTCGTCGGCGATCACCACGTCGATGAAAGCGGGTATGACCACTATATCGATGTTGTTGGGCTGCAAATAGTCGCGCGCGATGGCGATGGCCTTGATCGCCTGGTTGGTTGCGCCCGCGCCTATAGCCTGTACATCGGCCCTGCCGTGGTTGCGGATGACGGCGGCGATAGCGCCCGCCACGGCGCTGGGCCGCGAGTGCGCCGATACCTTGAGCACCTCCGTGCCGTCGCTGTTGTAGTTCGGGGTAGGATTGACGTCTACCATGTCATTCATTTCACCTTCGCCCCTTTCGCGCCCGTCGCGAGTAACTATAAGATCGGTAGCCTGTGCTGTGTCCATTGTTGCCTCCAGTGGAGAGATTTCTATAACGTCTGCGGTTGCGTGGGGCCTCAGGATAGGGGAGTGCGGAGTGCGGTGTATCAGGTGAGCATGCGGTGAGCGGGCGCTCGTGTGATTTCGTTACTCGTGTAACTCGAATCTAATGCCAGTGGCCCTGGATTCTTCTGGTATGCCGGAGAAGGACGCTGTCATAACCCGGCACAGCGCCCTCTTTCCGTTCGGGGTTGTCGGTTGTCAGTTGTCAGTTGTCAGTTGTTACCGATATTAGATTGATAACTGACAACCGACAACCGACAACTGACAACTAACTTACTTGGCGTATTCCACGGCGCGGGTTTCTCGCACAACGGTGACCTTGATCTGGCCTGGGTATTCCAGGCTTTCCTCGATCTTCTTGGCGACGTCCCGTGCCAATCTCATCGCGCCCAGGTCGTCTATACTTTCGGGCTTGACGAGCATACGTACTTCTCGGCCTGCCTGGATGGCGAAGCTCTTTTCAACTCCCTCGAAAGAGTTGGCGACCGCTTCGAGCGCTTCCAGGCGCTTGATATAGTGTTCCACGCTGTCCCTGCGCGCGCCGGGGCGTCCGCCCGAAAGGGCATCGGCGGCCTGCACGATCCAGGCCTCCACCGTCTCGGGTTCCTCCTCGTTGTGGTGCGCGGCGATAGCGTGTACTATCTTCTGCGACCGGCCCAGGCGCTTGGCTAGCTCTGCCCCGATAATGGCGTGTGGCCCTTCGACCTCGTGGTCTACGGCCTTGCCTATATCGTGCAGGAGGGTAGCGGTCCGCGCTACGTTCACGTCGGCTCCGATCTCGGCGGCGATGGCGGACGCTATGCGCGCGGCCTCGACGACGTGATGGAGCTGGTTTTGCCCGTAGCTGGTGCGGTACATCAGCCTGCCCAGCAGCTTGATCAGGTCAGGGTGCAAACCCTGGACGTTAGCGGCGTAGGCAGCCTTCTCACCCTCTTCGCGCATCTGGCTTTCTACCTCTGCCTTGGCCTTGGTCACCACCTCCTCGATACGGGCGGGGTGGATGCGGCCATCGGCGATCAACTTGGTAACTGCCCTCCGGGCCACCTCACGGCGGACCGGGTCAAACGCCGACAGAGTAATGGCTTCCGGGGTCTCATCGATGATGAGGTCAACCCCCGTGGCCTGCTCGATTGCGCGGATGTTTCGTCCTTCGCGGCCTATAATCCGGCCTTTCATCTCTTCGTTGGGCAGAGGCACTATCGAAACGGTGATCTCAGGCACGTATTCCGAAGCGGCCCTGGAGGCGGCAACTGCTAATACCTTTTTGATGCGCATGTCGGCCTCTTCTTTTACCTCGGCCTCTATATCGCGGTACCGGCGGTTGGCGTCTATCCGCACTTCCTCTTCGATCTCCTGGAGGAGTACGGCCTTCGCTTGCTCTACGGTCATGCCTGCCACGCGCTCTAGCTCTTTGCGGCGCACTTCCTGCATATCGCTGATGCGCGCCTCCATCGCTTCAAGCTCGCGCTCCTTTTGTTGGAGCGACCTTTCGCGTTTCTCGGTGCTTTCTATCTTGCGGTCGAGCGTCTCCTCTTTCTGCTGTATCCTCCGCTCCTGGCGTTGCACTTCGGCGCGCCTATCGCGATACTCGGCATCGACCTCGGCCCGCACCTGGTGTGCCTGGTCTTTGGCCTGGAGGACCATCTCTTTCCGCTGGGCTTCGACCTCGCGGATGGCTACCTGAGCCTTTTCCTCGGCGGTCTTGACCTGCTCATCGGCGAGTTTTTGTACCCTGCCGACGTCTGCCCTCGAATGGTTCCACGCGACTACTGCTCCCACGGCCACCAATGCGAACACGATGGCTGCTACAGCCAGTAGCCACGTAATTACTTCTGGCATAAAACACCTCCCTATTCTCTTGTTAAGGTACGTCGTAAGGACGAAGTAGTGGATCGTACTTCCGGGTGGCCGTTTAGCGGCCTACCGGACACCTGCGTGCACATACATGGTTTCGCCCGGGTGGGCAGCCTCATGCGTGGGCGCAGGCGTAGTTAATCAAACAGCTTAGCATGAAAGCTAATTTGTATAACTTGTATCATACGATGGATGGGGGTTTATGTCAAGGGGTTTGACAGCGTCACACAGGGCGGATGCGGCGTGAGGTGGTCCTAGAAGCATTTCTCCCAACGCGGGGAGGTCAGAAAACTGCCCAACAGCTTTGGCCAGGCGTTCACTTACTTGCGCAGGTTGAGTCATGGTCTTTTATCGCGTACTGTGCTCGCTCTTGGTCGGTGAAATCCCGCAACAGGCGTCCACATAGGTACTTGATCGTGTCGTGGTAGTCAACGTACCATGGGTACGCTATTCCATCGGTGCTGATTGTGACTAAGTATTTACCGTCTTTAGAAAAGCTAACACCAATCACAGCACTTTGATGTCCGACCAAACGACGGAGCTCCCGGCCGCTGTCAACATCCCATATCCTCACTGTGTGGTCGCCGCTGGCCGTAGCAACGATTCGGCTATTGGGCGAAAAAGCTATGTCATACACTGGTTTGGTGTGGCCTGTGAAGTGCTGCAATTTATCCCCAGTTTTCACGTCCCATAGTCGGGACGTCTTATCTTCGCTACCGGTGAGCACCCTACTGCCGTCAGGCGAGAATTTCACACTTGTCACCGAACCAGCGTTGCCCTTAAACTCACGTACCACCGCCCCAGTCTCTGTGTTCCACAAGCGAGCCGTCTTGTCGGTACTGCTGGTGAGTATATACTTGCCGTCTGGCGAGAAGTCCGCTCCTACTATCGGGCTAGTGTGACCAGTGAACGTATACAC
>JBAURA010000368.1:0-15802 GCA_049580985.1 Chloroflexia bacterium | reverse complement strand
GGCTGATGCAGGCTGTTGGCTCCACGCTCGGTAATCCTTCAGGCATGGTCGCCATCCTGGGCCTGCCAGATGACGCGTTGGCCGAAGTGTGCGAAGTGGCCGGCGTAGATATAGCCAACCTCAACTCGCCGGGTCAGGTGGTGATCAGCGGCCCACAAGGTGCCCTTGATAGGGCCGCCGCGCTGGCTAAAGAGCGGGGGGCGCGCCGCGTGATGCCCCTGCAAGTAAGCGCGGCCTTCCACTCGCGCTGGATGCGCGTCATGGCGGACGAGTTCGGCGGGTATATCGAGGCCACCCACGTCGCCGATCCGATAGTGCCCGTCGTCGCCAACGTGACGGCCCGCCCGGCCCGGCATCCCGACGAGATCAAGCGCCTCCTGCGCGAACAGACTTACTCTTCCGTGCGTTGGATCGAGTCGATACAATATATGGTAGAGCACGAGATAGACACATTCGCGGAGATAGGACCTGGCAAAGTGCTCTCAGGCCTGATTAAGAGAATCGCGCCTGATGTACGTGTGTTTTCATTTGAGGATTTGTTAGCATAATGGAGGGATTGGAGAATACGTAAAACGTAAAGCGTAAAACGTAACTGTCGCACGATGCGCTTACGTTTTACGTTTTACGTTTTACGCTTTGCGCACCATGTTTGATAGAATACTGATAGCCAACCGGGGTGAGATAGCCATGCGCGTGATCCGCGCCTGCCATGAGCTGGGCATCCAGGCGGTGGTTGCCTACTCGGAGGCGGATCGCGATTCGCTGCCCGTGCGCCTCGCGGATGAGGCGATCTGCATAGGGCCGGCCGCGCCGGCTCGCTCGTACTTGCACATCCCGTCCATCATCAGCGCCGCCGAGATGACTGGCTGCGATGCCATACACCCAGGCTACGGCTTCCTATCCGAGAACCCTTATATCGCCGAGATCTGCGAGAAGATCGGCCTCACCTTCATCGGCCCTACCACCGAAGCTATACAAGCGATGGCCGACAAGGTGATGGCGCGCAAGGTGATGCGCGACGCCGGGCTGCCCATCATCCCCGGCACCGAAGATAGCCTCTTGAACGCGGACCAGGCTCGCCAGGTGGCCGACGAGATTGGCTACCCGCTCCTGATGAAGGCGGTCGGCGGCGGCGGCGGGCGCGGCATGCGCGTGGTCAACTCTCCCGACGAGCTGGCAGAGGCATACAACGTGGCCCGTAGCGAGGCGTCCCTGGCTTTCGGCAACCCTGAGGTCTACCTGGAGCGCTACCTGGTGCGCCCGCGTCACATAGAGGTGCAGGTGCTGGCCGACAAGTTCGGCAATGTAGTCCACCTGGGCACGCGCGACTGCTCTCTGCAACGCCGGCACCAGAAGATCGTGGAAGAAGCTCCCGCGCCCGGCCTCTCACAGGCGCTCCTCGATGAGATAGGGCTGACCGCCGTGCGGGGCACTCGCGCTATCGGCTACACCACCGTCGGCACGTTCGAGTTTCTATTGGACGAGCATGGCGACTTTTATTTCATCGAGATGAACACCCGTATCCAGGTGGAGCACGGTATCACCGAGATGATCACCGGCATCGACCTGGTGAAATGGCAGATAAGGGTGGCCGCGGGCGAGCGGCTCGATTTCGCTCAGGACGATATAGAGTTCCGGGGGCACTCGGTGGAGTGTCGCATCAATGCCGAGGACGTGTCGCGTAACTTCCTACCAGGCGGTGGGCATATAGAGCTTTATTTGTCACCCGGCGGTCCGGGCGTGCGCGTCGATTCGCACCTTTACTCCGGCTATACCGCTCCGTCCAACTACGACTCTCTACTGGGCAAAGTTATGACGTGGGGCAACAACCGCGATGAAGCGATCCGGCGTATGAGGCGCGCCCTGGTCGAGACGGTCATCATCGGCCTACCGACCACTATCCCGTTCCACCAGGAGATTATGGAGGACGAGCGTTTCGTCTCCGGCGAGGTCCACACCTCACTCGTGACAGATTGGCTGGCCGAGCAAGCAGCCGCCCTGGAAGCCGAGGCGATAGCTTCGGGGAAGAGGTAGACGGACGGTGGACGGTGGACGGTGGACGATGGACGATGGATGGTAGCGCTCAGGAGCATAAGCATACGCAACAGGTACAGACGCGCAATGATGTAAAATAGTGCTGGTATGAAACGTGCCTGATCCACTCATCGAAAAACAATTGCGTGTCAGCAGGCGATTGTTTCCGACTACCGTCCACCGTCTACCGTCTACCGTCAATAGGAGCCTTCAATGCAAGAAACCAAACTCGGCACGGTGCGTATCGCACCAAGCGTAATAGCTACGATTGTCAGCCTGACGGCACGGGCGGTGGAGGGGGTGGCTGATATGAGCCAGGTATCGCGCCCGCCCGGCAGGGTGATCGGGCGACCCAACACCGGCACAGCCCCCGGCGTCACCCTCCAGGTGCGCAACGGCTCCATCTCCGCCGACGTCTACATAGTAGCCCAACCGGAAACCAATCTCCGCAAGCTAGGCCAGACCTTGCAACGCAAAGTGCGCGAAGCCCTGGACCAGATGGTTGGCATCCCAGCCGAGCAAGTGAATGTGTATATAGAGGACGTGACGGAATAGTTGTCAGTTGCTAGTTGTCGGTTGCCAGTAAGAACACCGACAACTGGCAACCGACAACTAGCAACTAACGAATGGTTTCACCCCGCCGCCAGGCCCGCATAACTGCTCTCCAGACATTGTACGAGGTGGACACGACTGGCCACCCCGTCGAGGATGTGCTGCGCCGTAACCTGGACGAGCCTGCCTCCGAAAACCCCAACTCGTCGCCGCTGGAGGAGCCTGCCGGACGAGAGTTCGCACGCAGCCTTGTGCTTGGTGTGCTGGGTAAGGCGGACGAACTTGACGTGCTCATCGAGAAGTCGGCCCCCAACTGGCCTATCGAGCAGATGTCGCGCATCGACAAGACTATATTGAGGCTTGCAATTTTCGAGATTCTGTTTGATAATAGAGTGCCTCTGAAGGCGGCGATAAATGAGGCTGTCGAACTGGGAAAGCGTTTCGGGAGCGACAGTTCCAGCCGGTTTATCAATGGGGTGCTTGGGACGGTGGCCTCTGAGAACCAGCACCTGGCACGCAAAGCCGGCTCGAAAGCCCTTTCCGCCGAGACCTATGACGAGGTTGATATAGAGATACCCGATGGTCACACCGGTATAGAGCAGGCTATCGAGAATCTAGAAGAGGAGCAAGCATAAGATCGAGCCGAGCATAGACGCCTCCCGGCCTGGCCCCGATAACACTCGCAACGTATGGCAACTCAAAAGGACGAAATATACAAGCGACTCAGGGGTATCCTAGCCGACGCCCTGGGAGCCGACGAGGACGAAGTGACCTGGGAGACCAACGTCTACGATGACCTCAACGCGGACACATTGGAGTTTCACGACGAAGTGATCCCCACAATCGAGGAGGAGTTCGCCGTGGTGATCTCGGACGACGATGTGCCGGACCTTACCACCGTCCGTGATCTGGTAGATTACGTGGCAGAAAACATATAGACCCCTTTTGGGGAAAGGAGAAGGTACGAATGGCAAACGCTAACGAACACCTCAGCCAGGTGCTGGAGAAGGAATACGGCGTAGGCGCGGATGAAGCGGCGGCGCTGGATAACGCTGCCCTGCGCGACATGCTTCTGAGCAAGATCGCCGAGAACAAATACAAGGTCAGCCCTTCAGAGCTTGAGGGCACCGACACCCAGGGCATGATCACCACCCTCATGCAGCACATGGTCAGCGACCTCCTGAAGGTTGACAAGAGCAAGGTCACAGCCGAAACGTCGTTCTCCGATCTCGGCGCCGATTCGCTCGATATGGTCGAGCTGCTGATGACCATCGAAGATACCTTCGAGCCGTTCGGTGAGCTGAAGATCCCGGAAGAAGATGCCAATATCGGCACGGTCGGCGAGGCAGTCGAGCGCATAGACAGCTACATCAACGACTACGTCGGCACGGCGAAGTAAGGTCCGCAAGCACGGTATGCATGAAGAATGGGCGCACTGCGCCCATTCTTCATGCATACTGTATATTGCCGTAGCCTTGTTCCTGAGCCTATAATGGACCTGTGAGCACCACGACTCCAACTCAGACTCCCACTCGCAAGCCGCGCTTTTCGCTCCTTCGCAGACGCCGTAAGCCGGCCCCGCCCGCGCACATACGGCCAGATGGAAGCCGCGACGTTGAGCTTTCGCTCATGGAGCATCTGCTCGAGCTACGCAACCGTCTCGTCAAGTCGGCCCTCATCCTGGCCCTTGCCACCGGCCTCAGCTTCACCTTCGTTGAGCAGGAGATCAATATCCTCGTAGACCTGGCGGGCGATCACCCTCTGCAAGCCCTCAAGCCGACCGAAACGTTCGTATCCTATCTCAAGGTCGCTTTCTACACAGGCATCGCGATGGCGATGCCGCTGCTCGTCTACCAGCTATTTCGCTTCCTGGCCCCCGGCCTTACCAAAACGGAGCGGCGCTGGATATTGCTGAGTCTGCCCGCGGTTACGATCTTCTTCGTTGGGGGCATGGTCTTCTGCTACTTCCTGGTGCTGCCCAGCGCCCTTGATTTTCTACTTAACTTCGGCGCGAGCATCATAGAGGTCAGGCCCACTATCTCCGAATTCCTCAGCTTCGTGACGCGCTTCTTGCTGGCGGTGGGCATCGCTTTCGAAACGCCTGTGATCGTCTTCCTCCTGTCCAAGCTAGGGATCGCCACGCCGAAACGCCTGCGCCGCTTTCGCCGCTGGGCCTATGTGCTAGCCTTCGTCGCCGCCGCCATCATAACCCCTACTCCAGATCCCATAAACCAGTCTATAGTGGCGGTCCCTATAATCCTCCTCTACGAGCTAGGCATAATCTTCGCCAGCCTGGGGAAGAGGCGCAAGGCACAGGCAGCTAATCCCTAATCCCCGATCCCAAACCCGTGCGGGACGATCTCCAGTTGCTGTAATAATTCGAGCCAGTCCCAATTCGACCACACGATCTCAGCGATAAGCCTGTTCTCCAATCGCATAGTGGAGGTAAAGGTAAACGCGAAGTGCTTGCCTGTCGGCGGCAACGTCCCGAACGGGGTAAACCACTCTCCGGCGTGCGTGCCCCTGCTGGTGCCAATGGTCACAACCAAGTCTCCCTCGGCCACCATGTGCTCGATAGTTACCTTCCAGTCAGGCACGGCTTTGCTGCGCATCCGAAGTCGTGGCTCCATGTGTGCCAGCAATTCGTGCGTCAATAGCTCTTCCGCCTCCTGCAAGCGGCAGCTGTTCACCACATCCTCAAAATACCGCCTGACGATCTCTTTGTTGTCTTGCAACGACATTGCTTCTTCCCTTTCTGACGGTGGACGGTAGACGGTAGACGGTGGAAGTACCGACTACCAGGGCGCGATCCCATTCTCTTCATATGCCTCTTCAGTTTCGTATTCCGTTGTGCCTTCCTTTAGCCACTTCTGCTCTGGAACAAGTGCCTTTCTCATAGATTGCAACTTGGCGAAGAGGGTTTGTGCTTGAAGGTAAGCCTGCCTAAGTGGGGTGAGATCGTCAAGGAGCTTACGTCGGCTTATGAGATGCTGACAAGCTATAGTCTCGATCAAGGACCGTAATGCCAACCCGATAAAACGCGCCTGTTCAGCGTCAGTTTGACTTGTAGAGCCTTCCGCAATATTGAGCGTAATAGAGGTAGCTGCTCTCGCAATCTGGGACTTAAGATTGTACTCCTCGCTCCGTGGCAACTGGCCCGCTATTACATAAATCAGGTCAAAATAATCGAGTGATAGTTGCCAAACCTCCAGCCTCTCAAACTTGAAATGCATCTTCGCCCTCCACCGTCCACCGTCTACCGTCCACCGTCCGCCTCGGCTCCACCCTGATCGTGCGCTCATGCTTGTACGTCACCTGGCCGGGTGGCGCGTTGGGTATCTTGCGGACAAATTTCCTCTCAGTATAAACTACGTCCACCTGCGCGTCACCCCGTAGCTTGCTGTAGCCGGCGGCCAGCCTGGCTGCTTCCACGATGTCCTCCTGGTCCAGTCTCGCATCTGATCTCAAGATCACGTGGGAGCCGGGGGCGTTGCGGGCGTGGAACCAGAGGTCTTCGGGCGCGGCCAGCCGGAACGTGGCGGTGTCGTTCTGCCCTGCCGTCCTCCCCAGCAGTAGCCCCAAACCATTGCTCGTCTGCAACCGCAGCGGCTGCGGCAGCTTGACATTCCCCTTCGCGCCTTTTTTTCGCTTCTGTGCGCCGTCTCCCTGCGCCTCCGGCAGGGGACGCCCGGCAGCCTCTATTTCCGCCTGCACGCTCTTGATCTCGTCGTAAGTATCGGCCAGGTCCAGGCTCGTCGCCAGCTCATCCAGGTATGCCAGCCTTATCTCGGCCTCCGACATGCGCTCCGGCAGGCCCTCCACAGCCGATTGCGCCTTCCGGTACTCGCGGAAGATCGCCTGCGAGTTCTCCACCGGCGTCAGTGAGGGGTCAAGATCGATGGTAAGCTTCTCGTCCGGGATGACTAGCTTCGTCTGCCCAGGCTCAAGCGTGTGCATATAAGCCAGCAGCAGCTCGCCTTTCCTCCGCAATTCCTCCAGGGCCTGCGCTCGCCGCCATTCCTCTTGCAATGAGGATAGCTTGCGTTCGTCCCTGCCCCTCATGTCGGCCAGGCGGGCGGCTACGGAGGCTCTCAGGGCGCTGTGCCGCCCCTTCCCCTCGGCGCCCTCGAAGTAGCGCTCGGTGGCTTCGGAGATCGTTTCGCAACGCACCAGCTCGCCGCCCTGCGCTTCCAGGTGTAGCAGCGGGTAAGGCGCGAAGTCGAGCGGCTTGCGCTCCTCGTCCGCCCGCACAGCGAGCGTATGCTCCCAGGCATGCGTCTCCTCAAGCCGTAGCAGGCCTTGCACCTCCCTCAGCACAGCCTCAAGCATCTGAGGGCGCCTGGATACCTCTAGCGCCTTTGCTTGCGTATCTCCCAAAGCCCTGAACACGGCCTCCCTCGCCAGGGTTGGGCTGACGGCTGCGTACCCGGCTACCAACCCCTTCCAGGCAGGCGCGCCAGCATCGCTCGCGGCAACCTTCTCTATTTCCAGTGCCAGGGCGTTGATAGTGGTCCTGAGCGCGTCACGTTTCTCCTGCGGGGGCGGGGGCACGTAAGGGTGGTTCGGCAGCGTCACCCGGTAGCGGTTGATACGGGAAGGTATGCGCTTGATGCTCTCCATCACCGTGCCGTCCTCGCCTACCAGCACGATATTGCTCACTTTGCCCATCACCTCGACCACCAATTCGACCGTCACAAGGGGCGCAAATTCATCTTCCGGCTCGTCATCAGGCGCTTCGTCCGGCGAGCCGGTATGCCTAAAGTCCCACCCAGAATGGTACTCTTGGTGCTTGTGTGGGGAGATCCTTTTGGCTATACTGAGGGTGAGCACCCGTTCCAGGCGTGGCTGCGCGATATCCACCAGCATGCCCCCTCTAACGTACTTGCGTAAGAGGAGCAACAAGGGATGTTTTTGTGCAGGATCGCGTGAGGGTACCGACCTTACCAGGTGAATACGGGCGTTCCGCGGATGCGCCGAGATGAGCAGGTTCGACCTGCCAACCCCCGCGCGATAGATCTGTAACCCCAGGGTCAAAGGCCCTGGCATGATCACGTCCTGTACCCGTCCGCCTGCCACCTTCTCTAGAAGCTCGGCACGCACGGCGGAAAGGGTGAGGGCATCGAAAGGCATCTTTGGGAGTGTGGAATGCGGAGTGCGGAGCGTGGAATGACGGGGGCAACTACCGTCTACCGTCTACCGTCAGGATTGCGGATTGCGGAGAAGAAAAGTATAACATAAGGACACAGTCTAACCCATTAGAGGCGAAGCCAATCCTTATGAGCAATCCCAACCCGCAGCCGGACGAGTTACCTCCCGATATACAGAAGATCGTAGACGAAGCAGATGATGCGCCTGAGTTCGACAAGTACATAAACCGGCCAACCCCACCGCTGCTGGTGGTGCTTACAGGTCCATCGGGAGTAGGCAAGGACGTGACCTTGCAGGCAATGGAAGCCAAAGGTATACCGTTTCGCTACGTGGTGACGGTAACAACAAGAGACATAAGGGCAGGCGAAATCGACGGAGTACACTACTTTTTCAAGACCCGCCAGGAATATGAGAGGATGAGGGATAACGGCGAACTGTTGGAGCACGCCGAAGTGTATGGTAACGGGTACGGGATACCGAAGAGTGAGGTAGTGGAGCCACTAAGACGTGGAGAAGATGTGATAATGAAGCCCGACGTGCAAGGCGCGCGCAAAATGCGCGAACTGGAGCCGGACGCTATCTATATCTTTCTAGCGCCGCCCAGTATGAAAGTCCTTGCCGAGAGGCTGTACCAACGTAAGACGGAAGACCCCCAGGAGCTTGCGCACAGACTGAAACTGGCGCGTGAAGAGATGCATGACCTCAGCGACTTCGACTATGTGGTGGTTAACAGGAGCAATGAGCTGGACGAAACGGTAGAGGAGATCGAAGCCATAATCAAAGCCGAGAAAGGCCGGGTCCACCCCCGGAAGCTGCGGCTGGCCGGTATGTCCTAGCAGCATATAGTCGAGGGGCGAACGTGATACGTGTACGTGATACGTGATGAGTAAAACGTAACACGTGAAACGTAAGGGGCTTGATAAGCGGTACGCAGTAAGTAGTACGCAGTACGCAATTATCACGCATCATGCATGGGGGATAGTATGTCAATTAACACGCTGGAGCGCGATGTAGCGCGTTTACTCCAAGAGGGTCAGGAGGCTGCCAGGCGGGGCGACAAGGCTATGGCTCGCGCGCTCCTCACCCAGCTTGTCGAACAGGACCCACGCAACGAAGAGGGCTGGATGTGGCTCAGTGGTGTCGTCACCGACGCGGACGAGCAGCAGATCTGCCTCGAAAACGCGCTCGTGATCAACCCCTACAACGCGCATGCCCGTAAGGGCCTGGAATTCGTGCTCACCAAGACCAATACCCCCGCTCGCGTGCCTCTCACGCTGCCCGCATCCATCCCCGCGGAACCGCAGGTGTCAGCCGGCCCCGCCGCGCAAGCATGGGCAGAGCCCGCGACATATGCGCCTCCTGCTCCTGCTCCGGCCCAGCCTGAGTATGTATTCCCGGAGGCCACTGAGGCTCTGCACGTGGACGACGTGGCCCCGTTTGAGATCCCCTCTGTGGGTAGCGCCGCACATACGGATGCTACCGCTCGCATGCGGGAACCCTTCGCTCTTGGCACGGATGATGTGCTGGCCGACTTCGATGGCGAGCCGTTCATCCCGCCCGGTATGGAGGAGATGCTGCACTCAACTACCATTACCGGCCCTACAGGGAATCTTCTCAACGCCCTCTCGGATGAACTCAGCGATGAACTGCCGAACTGGTTGCAGGAACTAACCCCCAGTGTGCAGGTCCCGCCCCACCCGGAGCAAGAGACTCCCTATTCACCTTTTACGATGCCCGACTACGCTTCCCAGCCGTCTAATAGCGCGGGTATGCCCGGTCCCAACGCGATGAACGGTATGCCCCCAGCGCCTGTCGCCGCGCCTTTCGGCCCAGCCGACTTTGAAGGTTTGAGCGATTTCGGCACGGGAGGGAGCGCCCCTTCCTCGATGAACGCCGGCCCGGTGGGGCCATTCTCGGATCTGCAAATGCCCGCCCCACATGAATTGCCGGGCGGCAGGGATGGGTTTGGCTCCCAGAATTCGAACGCGGCGCAGCCCTGGTACCTGCAAGGCAAGAGCGGCCCCCCTCAGCATGGAAACGGAGCAAACGGCTCCTCCCACCTCGACAGCACGATGCTCGAGAGCAGCGCTTTGAACAGCACCATGCTCACGTCAACCGCGCTGGAAGAACTGCGGCGCAACAGGGCAGTTTCCACGATGCCCTGCCCGAACTGTGGTACGCAGGTAAATGAGACTGCGCTTGCATGCGCCCATTGCCGCTACAGCTTCTTCGTAAACTGCCCATATTGCCACGAGCTGATAGACACCAGTGAGGCCGTGCCCGATCAGGTGGAGCCTTGCCCCTATTGCAGCAAAGAGGTCAACAGGTGGACGCTCGGCCTGGGCGGCGCGCCCGACCTCGTGTCGCAGAAGAACCCTGGCTCTCGCCCCGCCGAGGCAGGCGCAGGCCCCGACCCGGCCTTTCCCGCCATGAAGCAGACCCTGGAGATCAACACCGAAAGGCAAAAGGGCCTTAGCTTCGGCTGGGTGGTGGACCTGCTCTGGCTAATCGCTATCGTAGGGATGGTGTGGGCGCTTACCCAGCTTCCCACCTGGCTCCACTTGTCCGGCCAGTACTAGGTGTGATACTATAGTATTGTGCCGGATTCCAGGGACACTCACCTTTCCGGCGGTTCGGGCGAGGAGGATGCGGGCAAAGTAATCGTTCTGCGCGACCACCAGGTTGCCGAGCGATTGCTGGATGATCTTCTCGTCGCCGATTTCGCTTCGCCGGGTTATACTCTCCTGCTGGCGCGCGCCTCCATGCTTGGTGCGCCGTTGCTGGCCGCCGTCACGCGCCGCCTCGACGCCTTCAACCCGCGCGCCCTCGACATCCTCAGCAGGGTGGTTGCCGTATACCCGGACGTGCGCAAGGTGGTCACCGCCCTTCGACGCACCGCCAACGACCGCCGGCTGGCCGACCGCCGCCGCATGGGCGCGGTCATGCTGTTAGAGCAGGCGTTCGGCCTCCAGCCCCCGGACGATTTCCTCTCCACCCTACTGGAGCCTGTCCAGTCGGCCACGGGCCTCCTTATGGGGGCGCTCGACAATCACGTTGGCAACCCGACCGCCCTGCGCGATTACCTGCGCGCCCTGGTCTTTCAGCCGCTCGATCTCCTCTACTCCGTGCTAGGCGCGCTGGCAGAGGCCAGCGATGACCGCACTGTGGATGTCCTTCGCCTGCTTGCCCTCCAACCGGACCCCGACCTGCAAGTGGGCGCAATAGAGGCGCTGGCCGGCAGGGGCACCGAGCGCGCGCTCAAGGCGCTGGGGGTGCTGGAGCTTACTCTGCCCGACGACACAGCCCGCGCCGCCAACCGCCACCTTCAGAAGCTCCGCCTGAGCGGGGCCGAGGTCGCCACGTTGCGAATGCCGGTCCCCGGCTGCCGGGCGTGGTTGAGCGCCATCGACGGGCGCGGCGACCGCCTCCTGTGGCTGGCAGCTCCTCAGCCGGAAGGCGTAGCAGGCTACACCGTGCTGGGCCTTCTGATCAACGACATATCGGGTGTGCTCGATACGATAGGCGCGGGTGGCGTCCAGGAAGCGACCTTGCCAGCCGTTGCGTCCGTCGGCACCCTCCTCCCGCGCCTGGACTTGAGCATCAGCGGTATGCTCTCGCCCGCGTCGGCTCTCGGCGAGCATGCGAGCGGCTACCTGGTGGTGCCGTTCACCTATGCTCTGACCCTCCTACGCGAGGCGGTGGCTTGCAATTGGGCTACAGGCACTCCCCTGCCTATCGAGTACCAACTGCTCAACGCGGCCATCTGGGAGTACGCGGCGGGCCTGTCGGTGGATGAGGAAGCCGACGCTACCGGCGACGAGCCCGCCGTGCCTGATACCCAGGACGGCGCGGGCGAAAGCGATCTCCTGTTCGATATGCTCTTCGATAGCTGGTACCTTGAAGGCAACTCCGTACACGCGGTAGCCCGCGACGTGGCCGAGCTTGGGGGGAGCCTCCCCTACGAGCTGACCGACGATAACTGGCGTATGTTGCTGCCTGCCCTCATCCGCCTGGCCCATGACGAGTTTGGGCCGGACCTGCGCGCCCGCTACGCCTCTCGCCTGCGCCGCATGGCCGAATGGTTCGAGTACGCAGGCAGGCGCAACGCCGCCGAGATGTCTCACCAGTGCGCTCAAACCATGCTCAAATCCCCGCCGGAAGCCAACCTCTTTGTGTTGCGGCTGGTCCAGAAAGGGATCCTGGTGTCGCTGTCGGAGATGCTGCGAAGTTGAGTCTTTGAAAACCTGGATATTGCCCGGCTACTCGTGCACTTCGCCTCGGATGGTGGCTACCAGCCTGACTACTGTGCTCGTGGTGTTGTCGTACAACGCGTATGCCTGCACCCATCTGAAGACCAGGGGACGCTCGGGGTGCTGAGGTATTTCTTTCCCTGTGTAGCTGAAGAGGAGGAACCTGTGGGCGTCGTTTTCGCGGCCTATGGCTTCCAGCACCGCCTCGCCACCCTGGAAGTCATCTCCGCTCAACTCAAGCTTGCCTGTGACCTCTTTGAAGTCGGGTAGCGACAGGGCTACGTAGTCTACTTCGGCCAGCCGGGTGCCTTCCGCCCTGATGGCCTCATGCGCTGCGTCCTGCGCGCTGTCAACGTCCCTGGCTGCCTCGCCGTCGCCCGGGTTTACCCAGGTTATAGCACCCAGCCCCTTGATTATCGCGTCGCGATACGAGCCGGTTTCGGGTACCGGGGCGATCTCTATGCCCATTGGCGGCACCAACACGCCTCCCAGCTGCCTATCGGGAGTCGGCTTAGTCTCCTGTACCGCGCTTAGTGAAGTTGAGGGCGTTGTTGCCGTCGGCTGCGGCGCGGGTGGAGGCGAGTCTCCGCATCCGGCAAGCCCCACTGTCGCCACCAATACGATAAGCAGCACCCCGACAAAAGGTGGACGTACCGTCTTTTTCATCAGACTCTCCTTTAGCGTGCGATGCGTGGTATCATATGATGCGGTAGCGATCACAATAGCTACCACGGGAAAACAAGGCGGGAGATTACATGGCTTCGATCCCAGCCGGTTTCCAATATGAGTATACTCAAATCAGAGGAAATTATGCCAATTTACGAATACGAATGTAAGGATTGCGGCAACCGTTTCGAGAAGCTCCAGCCTATGACCGCCGATCCGATCAAAGTATGCCCGAATTGCGGCGAGGAGCGCGTGCGCCGCATCATCCACCCGTCGGGCATCATTTTCAAGGGCAGCGGCTGGTACATAACGGACACCCGCAAATCTCCACCCTCGGAAGGCAGCTCGGAAAGCAGCAGCGCCTCCGACAAACCTGCCGAGACTAAGCCCGGCGAAAGCACTAGCACGGACAGTAAGGGCACGGAAAGTAAGAGTACGGAAAGCAAAAGCGCTATCACCGACAAAGGCTCATCAAGCAAAGAATCGGCCTCGTAGGCAACGTGCAAACTTCACTTCGGATGGAACTTTCTTAAGTCCGAAGTGAAGTTTGGAGCACCGTTATGACCGAATGGATTTATGGCAGACACGCCGTCGAGGAAGCGTTGAAGGCAGACAGGCGCAAAGTCTTTCGCCTCCTGCTGGCCGATTCTTCTCTGCCTCGTGAGAAGAGCGCTCAACCCTCGAAAGAGGAGTGGGCGCGGCCTGGCAAGCCTGCGCGTGCGCCGCTACCTTCTGATCGCCAGCCAGGGCATGCGCACGACAAGCCCGACAGGTTCGATGGCCTGATTGCTCTGGCCCGCGAGCGCCGGGCACAGATTGAGCGTGTGCCCCCGGTGCGCCTCGATGCGCTGACGCGGGTGGGGCACCACCACCAGGGAGTAGCCGCCGAGGTATCGCCCTTCCCGTACATCTCGCTGGCCGAGACGGTAGGGCTTTGCGAGCGCGCGGGCAAAGAGGCGCTTGTGCTTATTCTTGACTCTATCCAGGACCCGCAGAACTTCGGCACCCTCCTGCGCACCGCCGAGGCCGTGGGTGTGACAGGCATTGTCATGCTTGACCGCAGGCAAGTAGAGGTTACTCCCGCCGTATCGAATGCTTCCTCGGGAGCGGTCGAGCACCTGAATATCTGCCTTGCCAATAACCTGGCCCGCGCCATTGACGACCTGAAAGAAGCGGGGCTGTGGGTCTACGCCCTCCAGGCAGAGCACGACGCCACCCTCTATACCTCAGCCGATCTGCGCGGCCCCCTTGGGCTGGTAGTTGGCTCGGAGGGGAAGGGCGTGGGGCAATTGGTGCGCCGGCACTGTGACGCCGCGCTATCTATCCCCATGTGGGGCAAAGTTGAATCGCTCAATGCCGCCGTAGCAGGGTCTGTTGTGCTGTACGAGACATTGCGGCAGCGGGGGGATGGGGGACGGTAGACGGGGGGGAAATTACGAATTACGAATTACGAATTACGAATTACAAAAGAAGACGGTGGACGAAGGGTGGTGAGCTAGCCGCTGTACTTGAAGCCGGCTTCTCGCATGGTTAGAGGCTCGCCATCGCGGTTGTAGTGGGCGTCTACTACTTCGCCCAGGAAGAGGACGTGGTCGCCGGCGGGGTGCTCCATGATTACCCGGCATTCAATGGACCCAAGCGCCTCGGCCAGCAATGGCGACCCCGTGCTGCCCGCGCTCCACTCGTAGCCTACCAGCTTATCGCCCACCTTTGCGGTTGACTTGCCGAAGTGCCCGGCAAACTCGCGCTGCCCGCTCTCCAGGACGTTGATGGCGAAGACCCCGCTCTCCCTGATCACGTCGAGGAAGTGCGCTGTGTTCTCCACCGATAGCGAGAGCATCCGAGGCTCGAATGACACCTGCCCCACCCAGTTCACGAGCATGGCCCCGGTGTCTCCACCCTGGTTGGCGGTGGTCGCCACGTACAAGCCATAAGAGAAGAGCCTCAGCGTCTTTTTAGCAATCGCTTCGTCCATGCGGACCTCCATTTTGACGACCGTGGACAGTGGACGGTGGACGGTGGACGAAAGTTGTCGGTTGTCGGTTATGCTGCTTTCGTCTACCGTCTACCGTCCACGGTCTTTCACCGCGTATTCTCATCTACGGGCAATCTGCCTGAGAAACCTGTGCTAAGCTCGTGCCAATAGCCTACCTCAGGCTCGCCCAGCCGCCAGCAGAGGTATACCTCGCGGCCCTCGCGTAGCGCCATGAAATCGACCAGGCCGGTTGACAGGTCTTTTAGCTCGATCTCCCAATCGTCAAGCTGGCGCAGGGCGGCGCGCAATGCCTCGGTAAGCGCCTGCGACGCCTGCACAACCGTGGGGTCCTCAACAGGGTTGTGATGCCCGTTCCCCTTCACCTTCGCCGTTACCTCGGCGACGCGCCCGTCCACCATCCCCTTCTGCCTGCCAAGCGCCTGCAATTGCCCCAACAACTCTGTTAGTTGCGGCAAGATGAGGTTGGCTTCCTGTAGGGTGTAGTATTTGGGCATATTGGGGTTGAGGGATTAGGGATTAGGGATTAGGGATTAAGGGGTTAGGGATTAAGGGGTTAGGGAGTAATGCGAAAACTTAATCCCTTAGTCCCCAATCCTTAATCCCTAACCCCTAATCCCTAACCCCCACTCTTCCCGTTCTTCTCTTCGAACTCATCCATCATCGCCAGGACGCGTTGCAGGCGCTCAATGGCTATGTTGGCTACGCGCCGTACGCGCTCGAACTGTATAGGCTCCAGGGCGTCTAGCCAGGTGGCTATGTCCTTGTCGCTCATCTCGGCCCAGCGCGAATCCATGCTGAGCCGCGTGCCCATCAACTTGATCGCGTCGCGCCGCTTGGAGCGCCGGGCTTCCAACTGGGGGGTGAGGCCGGGGGAAGTGGCAGCCTCGGTCCCTTCGTCTTCTGTTGCCGCTGCTATGCCGGCGGCGGATTCCTGCTCAAGCTCCGCGCTCCGAGCCATTTCCGCCACCAGGCGGTCAACGTCGGACGTGCGGAAGACACTCTGCTGGCCCTTGCCGCTGAACGGCCTGATCCGCCCTTCGTCCACCCACTGTAACAGGTCGTTACGGGTAGTCCCCAGGCGCTCAGCCGCCGTGGGCAGGTCGATGAATTTGAAGCTGTAGGCGGGCATGGGTGGGGGAAGTTGTCAGTTGTCGAT
>JBAURA010000367.1:0-5516 GCA_049580985.1 Chloroflexia bacterium | reverse complement strand
CAGCAGGCCGGTATGCACGAAAACATCGAACCCAGGCGGTGGGAAAATAAAGTCCCTGTCGGTGAACCAGGTTACGGCGAGAATGTCGCTCGCGGCAGATTGGGCTATCATCTGCACCAGGTAGCGGGCCTGTATTGCTTCGCTGCTGCCGAAGTCGGGGGAGCTGGTGAGGCCGCTCTCGGTCACGATGAGCGGCAGGTCGGCGCCGTGCGCGTTCATCTCGGCGCGGAAGTCGTCGGTCTTGAGGCCGATGTTGGTCCAGCCGTGGGCGTTGTGCGTGTAATAGTGGAAGGCTACCGCGTCCAGGTATTGGGCGCCGCCGTTATCGAGCACGCCCGCCAGGAAATCGGGATTGAAAGGGCCACCCTGATCGAACCAGAAGTCGTAGGCCAGGCCGCCCATCATGATCACCGATTCGGGATCAATAGCTTTGATCGCGGGGTATGCCACGCTTAGCATTTGGGCGTATTTGTCCGGGTGCAAACCCCAACCTAGATGGTTATTGGGGCCTATTGTGCCGTCAGGCTCGTTCCAAAACTCGTAGAAGTGAACGTTGTATGGAGGCTGGCTGTATCGCGTGGCTACGGCTTGTATGAAGTCGGCGAACTCATCGTATTTATCGTCAAAGATAGGGCCTATAGGGACCTGGCACGCCCAGGGCGGGCAATTGAGCACAAGCACGAGGGGGGTGAGGTTGTGTGCCGCCAGGGTTGTGTAGAAGGTATCGTAGTAGGTCCAATTGTAATGGGCGGTGTCTGTGTATACGGGCTGTATGTAGGCCCACTCCATCGCCACGCGTACGAAGCCTACGCCGGATTGGGCGTCTTCCTCCAACACCTGGCCGATGTTCAGCGCCTCCAGGCCGAGGCGTGGGAGGTTGGAGAGGCCGTTGGCCCGCGTGCCGTGGGGGGTGGTAGTGGTGGGAGCCGTGGGGTGGGCGGGGTAGGCTCGCGCAAGGGTGGGTATGGCGGCGAGCAGGCAGAGGGCTATGAAGCAGAACTTAGAGGTGAGTGCAGCAGGCGTTCTATTGAGTTTCATACGCAAATTATACTGCATGGGGGTTGGGGGATTAAGGGATTAAGGGGTTGGGGATTGGGGTTATTGAAAGGCTAAAGGGCGAAAGAGGACGCGTTTTTTATCGCGGAGAAGAGGGGAGGGGCGGAGAACGCGGAGGAGGTTTGTTGTATTTCGGATTTTAGATTTCAGCCGGTAGGGCGCATGGATAGGGATACCATGGTTGGTATGTCCTTCTTTGTGCGTATGGTAGGGTGAGAGTGTCTTCCTTTTGATCATAGCACGTTTGTTCTGTTATTACAAGTAGCCATTTGGGTTAATTTTATATCGTTTGGGGGATTTTGGGCTGGGGGACGGCAATGTAAACCGGATATGTGGCGTGGAGAGTGCACGGCGGATAAATCCACGTGCTACGTCAGCGAAGCCCGCCTGCGCGGGCTGGGCTTGGGTACATTATATACGGATTGCTCCTATATGAAGAGAGTACAAAGCCTATACGCCGCCGACCAAAATCCTTTTTGTATGCTGAGAGGGTGTCCAAAAAGCAGAGGGCAAAGGGACGCGAACCAAGATTGACTTGTCATTCTGAGCGAAGCGAAGAATCCGTTGGAGCGAGATTCGGCTTCTCTCAGGCGTGGATCTTACACACAAACATGATCTTTACCCACCGGATTCTTCGCTTCGCTCAGAATGACAACCTCTTCGTTAGTTCGTTTACTCCTACTTCTTCGTTTGTGAACCACTCAGTATGACAAAACCAACCGGGTCGGCCTTCGTCCCACACCCCTACCTCCTTTTTGGACATCCTCTGAGCTTGCGAAGAATCCGGTGAGGAGAGATCGTGTACGCCACCGGAGATTAAGCATACCGCAGACATGCTCTTGCCTAACCGGATCCTTCATTGCGTTCAGCATACAAGCCCTCAGTTGGTTCGCGCTGCTTGGCATTTAGTTTATGGCGCACTATTTTCATTCAAGAGCCTGGGGATTATCCGGTAATTTGCGGTGGCGGCTTGCAGTATGGGGCGTGGCAGTCTATAATCGCATGCTAGGTGAGGCGGTGATCCGATCTTTATGTGAGGGAGTGTATGTAGTGGGTGTGATACGGATTGGATTGGTGGGTGAGTATAGTGCGAGCGTGAAGGCGCATAGAGGCATACCTATCGCGCTGGCGATGGCCGCCGAGGACGCGGGGTGCGAGGTGCGGACGGAGTGGCTTACGACTACGCAATTGGCCGAGGATGTTGAGCGGGCGCGCCGGTTCGATGGCATATGGGTGACGCCTAACAGCCCTTATGCGAGCATGCAAGGGGCACTGGGGGTGATCCGGCTGGCTAGGGAAGAGGGCAAGCCGTTCATGGGCACCTGTGGCGGCTTCCAGCATGTGCTGATAGAGTATGCGCGCAACGTGCTGGGGATAGAGGACGCGGAGCATGCCGAGTCGAACCCTGATGCCTCGGTGCTGTTCGTCACGCCGCTGGTATGCGCTTTGAGGGATGTGAAGGGGCCGATCTACTTCAAGCCGGGGTCTAGGATCAGCCGGATCTATGAGGTGGAGGAGACGCTGGAGGAGTATAACTGCGGGTTTGGCCTCAATCCCATGTACAAGGCGAGGCTGGAGGATCGGACGAAGGAGGGGACAGGGATCGAGATCACGGGATGGGACCTGGAGGGCGATGCGAGGGTGCTTGAACTACCTGTTGAGCGGCATCCTTTCTTCATAGCAACTCTCTACCAACCAGAGCGGTCCGCGCTGGCGGGGGAGCGGCACCCACTCATAGGGGCATACGTGCGGACCGCCATGCAGGTAGCGGGGGAGGCGGCCCAGGATACCGCCGCCAGACTGCCCGTAGGCAGGTGAGAACGGATTTCAAAACCTCGCATCCCAGGTAGGGCGAGGATGCCTCGCCCCTACAAGATAGGTTTTGAAATGAGCACTAAGCAGGGTGTAGGGGCATCGCCCATTTTTCAGGTATTGGTAAGAGGGTGGAGGTTGCTATGGCCGATATCACAGACACAAGCCAACTGGACCATACACACGAGGGTGCGCGGACCAACGGCAAGGCGGTGGAGGGCATGGAGCCTGGGGGCCGGAACGACCCGCTGGCAAAGGTGCTGGAATGGGACCGGGGCACGGCTTACGAGATACTCTTCAGCCTCCACACGATATTGCGCCCTAAGGAGCACGGTATCCCTGCTCCGTGGGCGGCGGGGGTGCGCAAGCGACTCTCTCAGCAGTCGCAGGCCGACCTGAAGCTCTTTTTCAGCATGCCTTTCGGCTACCTGGCGTACTCGCCCATGCACATCATACTGGGCATGGAGAGGCCCAAGAACGTCAAGCGCTTTTTGGACCTGGTGGAGAAGATACCGGACGACGAATTTTCGCACAGGGTACATCTGCCGATTGTGGGGGATGAAAGCCTGAAGCGCCTGATGGACAAGGCGGCGCTGGGCAAGCGGATGAGCGACGTGGATGTGGAAGAGTACCGCCGGATCATCGCGATGTCGGCGGGGCGGAGCGCACCGACCGCAACCGAGATACGCAAGCTGTTCGCCGAGATGGGCGACTCGGCGGGGACGAAGCGCAGGTGGCTATCGTTGTTGCGCGAGTACCACGCGGTCTATTTCGCCGAGGAAGAGAAGAGGGTGGGGCCGGTGCTTGAGAAGATGGTGTCGGATGCCCAGAAGCTGGCGAAGAAGACGACCGTGCCCGATTTGATAGAGCGGCTTTCCAACGGCTTCACGCTGAGCCAGGACTTCGCCCTCCAGAGGCTGGTGCTCGTGCCGTCGGTGTGGAATCACCCGTTCGTGGTGCGGTTCGAGCCGTCGGATAACGAGTATTTTGTGGCGTGGGGGGCGCACCCGCCGGGGTACAGGCTTGTGCCGGGGGAGACGGTGCCCGACGACGCGTTGCTGGTGTTGCGCGCCCTGAGCGACCCCACGCGCCTGCGATTGTTGCGCCTGTTGAGCGCAGAGCCGAGGTCGCCACAATCGCTGGCTATTGAGCTGAAACTGAGCTTGCCGACGGTGTCGCACCACATGAGGGAGCTCAGGATCGCGGGTCTGATCAGGATCGAGGTGGCGGGGAAGGGGCGGGAGAACAAGTATACGGTGCGGTGGCCTAGCGCGCAGCGCGCTTTTGAGCAACTGGAAGAGTTTGTGTTGCGTTCGGGGGAAGAGTGACACGTGATACGTGATACGTGAGGACGGAACCACCAAGAAGCCAAGAGCGTCAGGGTTCGCCAAGATGTATATAGGTGATTATGTGTCGCGTTTCGCGTTTCGCGTTTCGGCCGTCAGTGGTGTGCGCGTAACTCCTGTAAAGATCGCGCTGGTGGTGGTGGCATTGCTGTATGGGGTGGGGCTGGGGGTGATGCCGCCTGAGGGGTTGACGCACCACGATACTGGGGCGAAGTATTTGCAGGTGAGGAACCTGCGGCTTACGACCAGGGGGCTGGATTATTCGATCAATTACCCGGCGCGGCCGCTCGATCCTGAATTACGGTTCGTGCCGTTCAGGGAGAAGCAGTTCTATATAGACTACAGCGCGGGGCAGGAGCGTGGGCTTATTTATTTGCAGTGGCCGATCTTCCTGGGGCTGCTGACGCGTATACCGTGGAAGGTGATGGGGTTCTGGGGGCTGTACCTTGTGCCTTTGCTGGCGGGTGTGGGGGCTTGCTGGGCCACTTACCGGCTGGCGCTGGAGTTGGAGGTGCCACGGCGGATCGCGTGGGTGGCCGTGCCACTGGTGGGGCTGGCGACGCCGATCTCGATCTATTCGCTGCTGTTTTTCGAGCATACGCTGGCGGCTATGCTGGTGGCGTTGAGTTTGTTCTTCGCGGTAAAGAGTGTAACAAAAGAAAAAGGGGATATTCGGGGGACACCCCCGCCCCCCCGGACAGGGGATACCCCTGTCAACCCCGTCGAGAGCTTGACAACTGGAGCAGGGGAGGATGCGGGGGCGCTACCAACCCCTCGGACAAGGGGCACTCCTGTCAACCCCATCGAGAGTTTGACAAATATAGAGAGGGAGGATCGGGGGACACCCCCGCCCCCCCGGACAAGGGTATCCCCTGTCAACCCCACTTGGCTGATAGGTATTAGTGGGGGGTTGTTGGGGTTGACTGTTTACTTTCGGTCGGAGCTGTATGTGCTGGTGGCGGTGATGGGGTTGGTGTTTGGGGTGTTGGCCTGGAGGTGGCGCGAGTGGCGGGGGCGGCTGGTGGCGTGGGTGGGGGCTTTCCTGGTGGCGTTGCTGCCTTTGTGGGCTTTCTACGCGATTACGGAGGGGGCGCTGCTGCCGTTGCATGCGACGTGGTATTTCGCGGGTAGCTCAAGCGTGGGTGAGGCCGCGCCGGGGCTTGCGGGGGGCAACGGCGGGTTCGAGCTACCGGCGTTGCGGTATATCGTGAGGGCGGGCTGGGGGATCATACCCGACTTTTTGCTTGGGCCGCAGACCTTCCCATCGTCGCCTATCTTTCCGGTGTGGGTGGGGGTGCTGGG
>JBAURA010000366.1:0-1904 GCA_049580985.1 Chloroflexia bacterium | reverse complement strand
TGGAAGAAGAAGGCGACGGCCAGGATGGCGTAGGCGACGAGGAGCTGGACGCCCTCGAACCAGTTGCTTTCGCCGTCCTGGGTGATGGCGTTGGCGATCAGCATGGTGACGCCGATGGCGGCTACTTCAAAGAGGTTGAAGAAGAGGTCGAGGGGCTTGCCGATGAAGAAGCCGATGAGGACGAGCACGGGGGCCACGAAGAGGGCAACCTGGAGGGTGGAGCCGGTGGCGATGCCGACCGCGAGGTCCATCTTGTTCTTCATGGCGACTATCACGGCGCTGAGGTGCTCGGCGGCGTTGCCTATGATGGCGACCAGGATCACGCCCACGAATAGCTCGGTGAGGCCGAGGTTTACGGTGAGGAACTCTACGCCCGACACCAGCGCTTCGGACATGAAGGCAACCAGGACGGTGGCTATTACCAGTACTATCAGCGAGTGGCGGATGCTCCATACCTGGCCGTGCATCTCGATTTCCTCGCCTTCTACGCCGGTATAGAGGTGTTTGTGGGTGCGGAGGGAGAAGATCAACTGGGCGACGTAGGAGCCGAGGAGGAGAAGGGCTACCCCGATACTGAGGCTTTCGCGTAGCTCGGTGCTGAGGATGTTGGTAGGGGTGGTAATCGCGAAGGCCGCCGGGATCATGAGGGCAGAAGTAGCTAATACAAGTTGGGAAGCGGAGACGCCGGCGGCGGTGCGGTTGAAGGTCTGTTTTTCGCGCCCCAGGCCGCCCAGATAGATAGCAAGGCCGAGCACGAAGAGCACGTTGCCGATGATCGAGCCGGTGATGGACGCCTTCACGATATCGTAGAGGCCGGCCTGGAGGGCGAAGAAGGCGATGATCATCTCGACGGCGTTGCCGAAGGTGGCATTGAGGAGGCCACCGATCCCTGAGCCGACGCGGAGGGCAAGCTCCTCGGTGGCGGTGCCCATGATCTTGGCGAGGGGTATTATAGCCAGCGCGGCTGTGATGAAGAGCCAGAGCTTTTCGAGGTGCAGGAACTCGACAACGAAGGTGATGGGGACGAAGACGAGCAGCGAGTAGATGGCGATCTGGAAGATCGAGGCGCGGTCGGGGCCTGTCATGTCCAGGCCGATGTAAGCGAGCAGCCTGAGGAGTGGATTGCGCGTGGCCTCCTCCTGGTGAGGCGACATTGTGTCGGTGTTCGGGAGATGGTGGTCGGGGGTGGGGTTGGCAGGGTCGGTATGTGTGCCGCCGTCTTTACGGCCCTCTGTGTCAGCCATGTTTTCCTCCTTGCGGTTGAGGTAAAGGGTCGTGCGCTTGCACTCGCATACGAGTCCTACAGAATGTACATTAAGAAGCGTTGGTTGGCAACCTTCGGGGCGCAAGGCGTAAGGCGTAAAGCGTAAAACGTAAAACGTAAGACGAAGGACGAAGGACGGTAATGGCTTATCTTGTGTGCGTGGGGTGCATCTGCTAAGATGTGCGGGCTATGAGCGCGATTGATTCGAGTGCGGATGGGGATGGAATACACGAGGGGTTTGGCGGGCGGGCGCACATGCTGGCTCTGCTTGGATATTTCTTGTTGGCCCTGCTGGTTACTTACCCGGTGGTGGTGCAATTCGCGTCGGGAGTGCCTGGGGACCTGGTGGCGGACCGGGACCAGAACCTGTGGAATCTGTGGTGGGTGAAGGAGAGCCTGTTCGCTTTCAATAACCCGTTCCATACGGATATGCTCTATTACCCGTACGGCGCGAACCTTTATTACCACACGCTCGCGCTGCCTTTGGGGCTGATCGGTCTCATCCCACAAGTGCTGTCGGGTTTGCCTGCGGCTTACAATACAGTGCTGTTGGTGGGGTTCACATTGTCCGGATATGGGATGTTCCGGTTGTGCCTGTTTCTAATGCGGAACGCGGAATGCAGATTGCGGAATGCACACG
>JBAURA010000365.1:0-3842 GCA_049580985.1 Chloroflexia bacterium | reverse complement strand
GCAGCAGTCAGAACAATTGCGGAACGCGGAAACGATAAGTAGAGAATAAAGCGACTATGCCCGACAGCCTTCCAAATCCAAAATCCAAAATCCAAAATCCAAAATCCTACGACGTTGTGGTCGTTGGCGCGGGTCCGGCAGGCTCGGCTACGGCTGCCTTGCTCTCCCGCGCGGGTTTCTCCGTGCTCGTGCTTGATCGCGCCGCCTTCCCTAGAGACAAAGCATGTGGCGAATACACCAGCCCCCAGACCGAGCGCGTACTGGAGAGAATAGGCGCGCTTGACCTGGTTGAGCAGGCGGGCGCGCGCCGTCTTAGCTCCATGCGGGTGATCAGCCCCTCCGGGCGCTCGTTTGCTATGGACTACACCCTGGCCCGCCACGAGTCGGGCGGCGAAATGCAGGTGCTTGCCACTCGGCGCCGCCTCCTGGATTCCGCGCTAGTGGACTATGCCCGGCGGTGTGGCGCGGAGGTGCGCGAGCGGGTGAAGGTAGAAGGTGTCACGTTGCGCGACGGCAAGGTGGCGGGCGTCCTCTACCGCGAGCGTACCGGCGGGTCGCGCGAGGTGCGGGCGCGGTTGGTGATAGGCGCGGACGGGGTGCACTCGGCGGTGGTTCGCAGCCTGGGCGTGGCCGCGCCCCTGCGTTGGCCCCAGAACCTGGGTATGGTGGCCCACTACACCGGCTACAACGGCCTCGACAACTGGGGAGAGATGCACGTATCGAAGTACGGGTATGCGGGCTTGGCCCCGCAATCCGGCGACCTTCTCAATGTCGGCCTCGTGATGCCGATGCGCGTCGCGAAACGCTACGCCGGCGGCAGCGCTGTCGAGCGTTTCGAGCGCTTCGCCCACGGCTTCCTCGGCGTCAGCGACCGTCTGCGAGGGGCAACGCGAGTAAGCGAGGTGCGAGGCGTCGGGCCGATTGGCGCGCGGGTAAAACGCACGCACGGTGACGGTTGGCTGCTGGTGGGCGATGCCGCCGGCTTCTTCGACCCCTTCACGGGCGAAGGCGTCTACAAAGCTTTGCGTGGCGCGGAGCTGGCAGCAGCAGCAGCCTCCACCGCGCTCGACAACGGCGACCTATCCGCGCGCGCCCTGGGCAGCTACAGCCGCGCCCGCCGGGCCGAGTTCGCCGCCAAAGAGGCCGTGTGCAGGCTCGTGCAACTCTTCGTCGGCATCCCACCCGATATGGACTACGTAGTATCCCGCCTCGGCACCCGCGAGCGCCCACGGCGCATACTGACAGACGTGCTAGGCGACTTCGCCGACGCCCGCGCAGCCCTAAGCCCCCTCTACCTGTGGTCCCTCCTGCGCCCCTGAACCCGATGAAAGACGAAAGACGAAAGACGAAGGACGAATGTAAAACGTAATCATCCACCGACAACTGACAACTGACAACCGACAACTGTCTCACCATGAAAACCAGCACCCAGATCACAATCCACGCACCCTACACCCGCATCTTCGAGCTTGCTTCGCGAGTCGAGGACTGGGGGAGCATGCTCCCGCACTACCGCTATGTACACTTGCTCAAGCGCGAGGGCAACCGCAAATGGGTGCGTATGTCGGCCTGGCGCAACTTCATCCCCGTCACCTGGTCGGCCATCGAGACGGTGCTGCCGGGCAACGAGCGCGCGCCGGGCCGCATCCTCTTCAAGCACATCAAAGGCCTGGTGCGCGGCATGGAAGTCGAGTGGTCGTTCAAGCCTGGTGCCGGCCACGTCCTGGTGACCATCGCCCACGACCTGCAAAACCCCCCCTTCCCGGTCCGCATCCTGGGCAACCGCCTGCTCGAAGTCGTGGTGGGCCACGCCTTCATAGGCCACATCGCGGGCAAGACCCTGCGTCGTATCAAAGAATTAGCAGAGGCAGAGACTAAGGCTAACAAAGCGTAAAACCGTGCTCCGTGCGCAAATAACAAGAATGTGTCCGAATGGAGTACCAAGTTGCTTTTGTCATTCTGAGTGGAGCAAGCTGCAAGTAGTGTAACCATCCGCTACCCAACTAGGAGGTTGTCATCCTGAGCGAAGCGAAGGATCTCGCCTTCTATCGACCAAGTACAATATACGAACCATGCCAAAGCCGACCCACCCTATCCGTATCCTTTGGACACACAACCTGCAAGATGCACCAGTCAGTGAAGCGAAGCGTCCGGTGGGGAGAGAGTGTGTACAATGCCGAAGATAAGGCTTGCCTACGACATGCTCTTGCCCGCCGGATTCTTCGCAAGCTCAGAATGACAAAGGGTAAGGGGGCGGCTTCCTCCCCACATTCTTGCTAGCAAAGTACTACAATCACTAGATCGAGGTCAAATGGCAAGTACAGCCAGGCGAGTGGTCATAACAGGCATAGGCGCGATCACGCCCATCGGTAGTGGCCGCAAGGGGCTGTGGGAGGGTGTGCTCGCCGGGCGGTCCGCCGTGCGCCGCGTCACCCGCTTCGACCCATCCCAATTCAGGTCGCAGGTGGCCGCCCAGGTGGATGACTTCGATCCGCTCGATCACATCGAGCCGCAACGCGCCCGCCGTCTCGACCGCTTCTCCCAACTGGCGGTTGCCGCCGCCCAGGGCGCGGTGCTCGACTCCGGCCTCTGCCTATCCAGCGACGACGCCGAAGCCACCGGCGTCTACCTCGGCAGCGCGCTGGGTGGCCTTTCGTTCGCCGAGGAGCAGCACTCAGTCTATATCGAGCGCGGCCTGCGCGCCGTGAACAACATCCTCGCCCTCACCGTGTTCGGCTCCGCCTCCTCGTGCAACATCGCCATGGAGATGGGGCTGTACGGACCCAATCAGACGAACGCCAACTCATGCGCCTCAGGCTCCGTAGCTATCGGTGAGGCGTACCGGCTGGTGCGCGAAGGTCGCGCGCGGATCATGCTGGCCGGCGGCGTCGAAGCGCCCCTCGCGCCCCTCACCTTTGGCGCGTTCGACGTGATCCACGCCATCTCAAGCAACTCCAACCACGAGCCGGAGAAGGCATCGCGACCATTCGACGCCTGCCGCGACGGTTTCGTCATGTCCGAGGGGTCCGCCGTCCTGGTCCTGGAAGAGTGGGAGCACGCCCATGCCAGGGGCGCGGAGATCTACGCGGAGATACTAGGCTACGCCACTACCACCGATGCCTATCACATGACGGCCCCCCGCCCCGACGGCGCGCAGGTGATCCGCTGTATGCGCGAGGCCCTGGCCGCCGCCAACTTGCAGCCGCACGAGATCGACTACATCAACGCTCACGCCTCGGCCACCCCCCTCAACGACAAGGCCGAGACCCTCGCCATCAAGGCCGTCTTCGGCGACCATGCCCGCCGCGTCCCGATAAGCGGCACGAAGGCCATGCACGGCCACGCCCTCGGCGCGTCAGGCTCGTTCGAAGCTGCCATCGCCTGTCTCTCCATGCGCCACGAATACCTCCCCCCAACGATAAACCTGGAGCACCCCGACCCCGAATGCGACCTCGACTACCTACCATCGGGAGGCAAACACCTCCGCGTAAACACCATCCTCTCAAACTCCTTCGGCTTCGGCGGCATCAACGCCTGCCTCATCCTGGCCCGCGTATGACACACCCCAATCCCTGACTCCATGCGCATCAAGCTAAAGGCAAGGCAGGGAGAATGTTTCATCAGAGCACCAGATTTGTGCCCACAACCCAACTAAGAGGTTGTCATTCTGAGTACATTGCTAACGGAAATATGGCAGGAAAGCCGCCCAGGTTGGCTTTGTCATCCTGAGCGAAGCGAAGGATCTCGCCCCTCGCGTACACTCCTGGGCTTGGTAATATCCCAAGCATGCTCTGTGAGAACGAGATCCTTCGCTTCGCTCAGTGGTTCACAAACGAAGAAGT
>JBAURA010000364.1:0-3633 GCA_049580985.1 Chloroflexia bacterium | reverse complement strand
GTCTACAGGTCGCACCCCGGCGCCGGCGGCGAGAACGGCTCGCGCCCTCCTATGTGGTTCGACCGTCTGTCGCCCTACAACCTCTCCAGCCCGCAGCCGGAGGACAGGATCGCCACTATCGAGGGTGGTGATGTGCTGGTGATCCGGCCCGACCTGGTGCTGGTGGGTATATCGGAGCGTACCAGCCCGGAGGCCGTGGACCTGCTGGCGAAGGGACTCGCCAAAGGCGGGCAGGTGAAAACCATCTACGCGGTTATCATGCCCAGGCAGCGTTCTACGATGCACCTCGACACGATCTTTACTATGTAGTCGCAGGATGACCTGCTGGTTTATCCACCACTGATCATGCCCGGTGGGGGCGAGCAGGTGGGTATCGTCCGCATCCATATCAAGCCGGACGGCACGACGCAGCTTGCGCCCGTGCGGAAATCGCTGGTCGCCTGCCTGGAGGAGGAACTGGGGAGGCCACTCAATCCGATCTTCTGCGGGGGAAACAGCAGGCTCTACCAGGAGCGCGAGCAGTGGACCGACGGCGCTAACGCGTTCTGCCTGCGCCCAGGCCTCATCATCGGGTATGAGCGCAACGAGCAGACCTACAAGGCGCTGGCAGCGGCAGGATACAGGATCGTGCAAGAAGGCGACATCGTACACTGGCAGGTAGAAGCCGGGAGTGAGCGCAAGTGGGTGACCAACCAGCCGCTCGTGGACGAGATCAAGGCGCACCCTGAGCGCAAGTATGCCATCAAAATCAGCGGGCTTGAACTTTCACGAGCGCGCGGTGGCCCAAGATGTATGACGATGCCCCTGGTTCGAGATGACGTCTCGTGGTGATAGGGACGCAACACGCAAAACGTAAGGGGCACACCATATAAGAGGGCAAACTTCACTTCCCACCTTAAGGAAGTTCCGTGGGAAGTGAAGTTCCCAGCCAGACCAGGCGCTACTCGTGAGTGACCCTCAAAACCTGACCTACGACTTAAGAGAGGTTCCATCGTAGGCATGTTTTCACCCTGAGAATCTTAACTTCCAATGGACATCCCTTAGGTTGGAAGTTAAGATTCGCTGGACAAGAATCTGTTCCGCCGATTTAAGGAAGTTCCATCGGCAGACAGATTTTAAGGCCATCCATCGTCCACCATCCTCCGTCCACTGCCACTTACGTTTTGTGTCACAGCCACCATCAGGAGTGCATAAATATGGGCATTTTCTCAGGGTTCAAGCGGCTGTTCAAAGTGTCACAACTGAATTCGATGGTTGAGCGGCTCTTTTCCGGTATGCCTCCGGCGGCTGATGCCCGCATTGCCTATGGGGGTGGCCCATTGCAGTTCGGGGACCTGCGGCTGCCCAAAGAGCATAGCGAGGGACCGCTTCCGACGGTGATTGTCATCCATGGAGGTTTCTGGAGGGCTAAGTATACGCTCGATCACATAGGGCATTTATGCGCTGCTCTCACCTCTAATGGCGTGGCTACGTGGAGCGTTGAATACCGGCGAATCGGTGACGAGGGTGGCGGCTGGCCTGGCACGCTGCTGGACGTAGGCAAGGCTTGTGACCATCTGCGCGCGATCTCGGGCGAGTATAACCTCGACCTGGGCCGCGTGGTGGTGACAGGGCACTCGGCGGGTGGGCACCTGGCTGCATGGGTGGCCGGCCGGCATCGCATACCGGAGGGCCACACCCTCTATGTAGCCGACCCGCTGCCGGTGGCTGCTTGCGTGCCGTTGGCCGGGGTAGTTGACCTGCAACTCTGCTGGCGTATGAACCTGAGCAAAGGCGTCGTAATGGAGTTGATGGGCGGCTCGCCACAGGACGTGTCTGAGCGGTATGCCGGCGCATCGCCCGGCGACCTGCTGCCGATGGGTGTGAAGCAAGTGTTGATCCATGGGACCGCCGACCCCAATGTGCCCTATGAGATTAGCGACTTGTACGTCGCGCGCGCTAAGGCGCTGGGCGACGATGCTGAGTTGGTCCCGCTGAAGGGCACCGGGCATTTTGAGGTGATAGACCCCATGTCGAAGGAGTGGCCGGTTGTGCGCGAGAGGATCTTGGGCTCTATACCGAAATAAAGATCCTCTTATCAAGGTTTATTCGGGTGTAATCAATGAATAGACGCCGGGTTCCGAGGATGGCGTTGACATAGCCGTTTTCTTCTGGTATATAATCTCCAATAATCCTGAGTTTGGCGTACCCTCATCGTTGAGAACAGTATTCAGCATTGAGGGTGCGTTTTTGTGTCGGTGGACGTGTAATGGTTGCGTTTCACGTTTTACGCCCTGAACTTCACCGTCGCCGGTTGTCTCACGGAGGCAGAAGTGCCAATTACACTTGATCTTACGGGCAAGGTAGCGCTTGTAACAGGCGCGGGTCGTGGCATAGGTCGCGCGGCTGCCGTCAAACTGGGCGAGGCGGGCGCGAAGGTAGCCGTAAACTACAACTCAAGCGAAGCCTCTGCCCAGGAAGTAGTCGCAACGATCACAGACGCGGGCGGCGAAGCGGTAGCCATAAAAGCCGACGTAAGCAAGCCCGACGAAGTGGATGCCATGGTAAGCGGCTTGATCAAAGACTGGGGCAAGCTCGATATCCTGGTGAACAACGCCGGTATCACGCGTGATAACCTGATGATGCGCATGTCCCAGGTCGAGTGGGATGCCGTCATGGACACCAACCTCCGCTCAGCCTACTTCTGCACGCGCGCCGTATTGCGCCCCATGCTCAGGAGCAGGTGGGGGCGCATAATATGTATAGCGAGCGTGGTGGGCCTGACCGGAAACGCCGGGCAAGCTAACTACGCGGCTGCCAAAGCGGGCCTCATCGGCTTCACGAAGTCGATAGCGCGTGAGGTGGGCGGGCGCAACATCACAGCCAACGCCATCGCGCCCGGCTTCATCGAGACCGACATCACGGCGGGCCTCCCCAATACCCTCAAGGCAGAGATGCTCAAGACCATTCCCGCCGAGCGTTACGGCCAACCCGACGATGTAGCCAACGCCATCGTCTTTCTCGCCTCCGACCTGGGTTCCTATATCAACGGCCAGGTCGTCAATGTGGATGGTGGCATGGTGATGTTCTAGTTAGAGTTGTCAGTTGTCAGTTGTCGGTTGTCAGTAACGACCAACCGACAACCGACAACTGACAACCGACAACTGACAACTATGAAAACAGGCTTCGTATTTCCAGGGCAAGGTTCGCAGTTCGTGGGTATGGGCCGCGAGGTGTATGCGAGCTCTCCTGCCGCGCGGGCTGTATTCGATGAAGCCGATCATGTGCTGGGCTATGCCCTCAGCAAGCTCTGTTTCGAGGGGCCGGATGAGATGCTCAACGATACCCAGTACGCGCAGCCGGCCATCTTCACGGCGAGCATAGCCTACCTTGAGGCGCTACGCGAATGGATGCGCGGCACAGGCCACGAGATCTCGCCGGCCTTCGTCGCTGGGCACTCGTTGGGCGAGTACACGGCGCTGGTGGCCGCAGGCTCCCTATCGTTCGCCGATGGCTTGCGGTTGGTCCAGGAGCGCGGGCGGTTGATGAAGGCAGACGGCGATAGGACGCCGGGCGGCATGGCTGCCGTGATCGGGCTGCCGTCCGAGCGCCTGGAGACCGTGGTGCGGCAGGCCAGCGCGGAAGGCGTAATAG
>JBAURA010000363.1:0-6360 GCA_049580985.1 Chloroflexia bacterium | reverse complement strand
CTATGGGTTCATGCCCGCCTGCGGAGCGACCCGCGCCCCGCGCGGTATCTGTGACTCCGAGGCCACGATGAACATGTTCGGCCACGGCAGGTAGGTGCTCTTGAACTCGTCTACCTTGTCGGGCTGGCCGGGAGTGATGATTCGCCGCATGATCGACGTCGTGAGGCCGGAGCGCGCCGTCTCCACTTGCTTCTTGGTGCCGGGTGGCAGGCGCGTGTCCACTTCGTACACATCGGGAGGCGCGGGCTGCCGGTTCGTGATCACCGGCCCTTCCAGTTTCACTTCGCCCACCGGCTTCGTGCCGTACATGTTCACGGTCAGCAGGTCCGCGCCCGCCACAGCCTCAACCAGGACATAGTGGGGGCTGTTGTTCACGAACTTCAGGTCCACACCTGGGTCGAATACCGCCGCGTCGAAGCCCACAGGCTCGCCATTCGCCTCGTACCACCCCACCCGGTAGGAGTGCTCGTTGCGCTCTGTTACCTCCATCCCACCGAAGAACGCCGCCCTGAACATGGTCGTGCTCACCTGGCACACACCACCCCCCACGCCCCGCTGCGTCCTCTCGGCCTGGATCACGTAGCCCTCGACGAACCCGTGCGCCTCGTCGATCCCGCCCATCGTCTGTAGGAAGGAGAAGGTCCCGCCCGGAGGCACCACCGCCCCGTTCAGCAGCCCCGCCGCCACGCGGATATTGGTGGCTCGCTCCTGTGACGAGCCTTTGAAGGTCGAAGTGCCCGTGCCCATGAGGCCGGTGATCCCCAGCGACGGCAAATCTTTGCTCGACACGGTAGGCTCTATAGTCTTGCCGGGCAGGTCGAACTGCCGGCCCTCGGCTTTGTCCGCGTGCTCCTTGATCGCCTTCACTACCGTCTCCTGGTCGGTCTCGAACCCGTTCACCGACTCGGTCAGCACGGCCACCGTCCCGTTCTGCCACGCGAAGCGGGCGTTGATCACCTGGCGGTTCGCCTCCGTGACCCATTTATCGGCCAGTATATCCAGCTCGTGGTCGATCCACCCCAGTTGTATGTGTTTGGCAGCCGAGCGGTCGGGGTTGCGCTCAATGGTCGTGAAGCGGATCAGAGCCTCCGGGTCCAGCGTAAACTCTTTGTCGAGCGTCCTGGCGGTGATCGGCTGGCTGATGCGGAGCGCGAGCAGCTTCTGCACCTCCTCGACTTCCGCCGCCGATACCGTGGGCTGCACTACTTTTACGGGCAGGTCTATCTTCTGCCCCGCCTCCAGTTTCGACACCACGCCGCGTACCAGGCCAATGGTCTGGTACGTGTCCAGGTACCTCCCCTCTTTGCCGGGGAGCGCCTCGATCTGCGTGCCGTTCAGGCGGACGTCGCCCTCGAACAGCGCCTGGTCTATCTCCGTCTCGGCTATGCCATCCAGGTATGACTGCAAAGCAGGCTCGCTCAACTCCACCGTCAGCGCCACCTGCCAACCCGATTGGGCAGCGGTCCACTGGTCGGCAATGCTCCCGAAGAAATCGGCATCGCGTCCCACCTTGAAGGCGTCGTCAACCGTCTCGTCAACCCCTATAGTGACCCCCAGGTCCTCAAGGCTGGGCTTCCACTCTTTTCCGGCCCACGCCAGCACCACAGGCTCGCTCGAAAAGGCTTTGACCTTATCGCGCAGCAGCTTCTCGGCCTCCTCAGGCGTCTTGCCGCCCAGGTCGATGCCCAGCGCGCGCACCCCGGCGTACATCTTGCCCGAATACTGCCCCTGCCAGGCCAGCGCGAACGCCGTGCCGCCTATGAGGGCCACCAGGATGATGCCAGCCATGAGCCACAATATCCAGGCTCCAAACCGCCGCTTCTTCTCGCCCTCTACCTCCACCGACAGGTAGCTGCGGCTCGTGTCCAGTTTCGTCCGGGGCGTGGGGGCATACTGCACGGGAGCCTGTGAACGTGGCGCACCCTGCCCATACCTGCTATCCCGTGGGTTGGCCTCCGGCCTATAAGTAGCGATAGGATCCTGGTACTCCTCATAACCGCCGGCACTCACATCCTCCCTTTGAGGTGTTGGCCTCGGTTGAGCCTGAGCCTGGGGCACAGGCGTGGATCGAGCTAAAGGCTGCGCGTCGGCACGCCTGGCCCCCAACCCCTGATCCCCAATCCCTGATCCCTGGTCCCCCGCCCCCGGCTTCGCAAACCGCGAGCCTGTATCCACCAGTGGTAGCGCGCGCGTGGCTTTGGTCTCGTCGGCTTCTGAGGGCTGCCTGCGGTCCGCCGTGTTTTGCGCGGGGTGCGAAGTCCAGCTTGAAGGAGCGGCCTCCCTCCTGGGGAGATTATTGCCTGTAGGTGGGTCCAGCCTGGGCTGCGACGACGGTTGGGCGGGTCTATCGTTTTCCGGCCTCTGAGGCCACTGTGGGTTGAACTCGTCTCTATCCATATGCCTGGCCTACCCTTCCGTCCATTTCAATCGTACGCCACCGATCCCAACTATGTCGCCCTCGGATACGGCCACCGGGCGCGTCACTTCCGCGTTGTTGAGGAACGTGCCGTTGGTGGATGCCACATCTTCCAGCCACGCCCTGCCATCGCGCCAGCTGATCAGCGAATGGTCGCTAGACACGAAATCGTCGTCCAGCACGATGCTGTTGTGCGCCTTCCTCCCCAGCGACGTCACCGGCTGCAAAGTAAATGTCGTGCCAGAGGCGAGCCTGCTCTTCCCCGGCTCGACTATCACCAGCTTCCCGTACTTAGCCTTCGTCTGCGGCGTTTCCGCTACGGTGCCATGCCGCAAGTCGCGTACCACCACCCGCATGATCTGGAATAGAAACAGGTAGATAAGCACGATAAACGCGATCCGCAACCCCAGGATGAAGATGTCGAACGGCAGATTCTGAGAGGTGGGCATAAGATGGACGAAGTACGAAGGACGGTAGACGGTGGACGGTTACGTTTCCCGCTTCCCGCCTCACGCTTGATTGAACACTAGCTCGAAGCCGCCGATGGATACTACGTCGCCTGGGGCTAGCACTACCGCCTCTACCGATTGGCTGTTGACGAAGGTGCCGTTGGTGGAGCGGAGGTCGCGCAAGAGGTAGTGGCCGTGGCGGAAGGTCACCTGGGCGTGGTGGCGCGACACACGCGGGTCGTCGATCACAAGATCGTTGTCCAACCCGCGCCCTATCGAAAGGAGCGTTTTGCTGATCGAGAATTCCCTGCCCGCCAGGTCGCCCACGAGCGGGCTGAGGGAGGCAGGGGGCGGGGTCTGCGCGACAGGCTGCGCGGTCTGGCTCACCGGCAGGCGGTTGGCCGGGACGCGGGGCATGGCGTGGGTGCGGTCGATAGGCTCGCTATCCCCTTCGGCCCTAGGCCTCTGCCCCATGCGCGTGGTGCCCGCCAGCGACGACGCGGGTTGGTCGCTGAGGCTCGCCTCTACCTCGATGCCCCGCTTGTGGACGCCCGTGCCCGCTTGCAAGTTTACCTTGGGCCGCGCCACCAGCGCGTATCCGCGCTCAGCCGCCAGGTCGGAGATAAACTCGGCCATGTTGTGCTCAAGCGAGTGCCGGAAAGGCTCGAACTCAGCGAAGTCCTCCGGGTGGAGGGTCACTTCGTAGTGATTTGGCACGTAGGTGCGCCCTACGCTGATGGTGGGATGAGCCTCCATCTCGCGCTCCAGGCGCTTGGCGATCTCGGCAGGTTGGATGGGGCTGCGGAACAGGCGCGCGAAAGAGGCTTCCATAACCCGCTCGACAAGTTCCTCAAACCTTTGTAACGCCTGCAAAGAACCGCCTCCTATGCGCCTGTGTGGAGTCCCAGGTTCCCGATTCCAATTCCAGGTTTCGGATTCCTGGTTCCCTATCGTGAAAGTGGGCGCGAATCGCGGCACACGGACCGCATACGAATTATACCGTAGTGGTATGTGCGGCACAAACGTGTGGAAATCGAATGTGGCGCTATGGCCCCTCTATATGCTATATGGCATTGGCAGGCAAAAACTGGACAGGTTTTGGGCGTGTTTTGGCAAAGATACATCTAACGGAGTATCTCCATACGTCCCAGGTAGGATGTGCACAACGTTGGGCGGGGGATGACTCAATGGTGTCACATAAAGAAATGAGGTCATAGATCGTAGGGGCGGACCCGTGTGTCCGCCCTCTCTACCCTGACCCCTATCTTGGCGGCTCAACAACCAGGCATACACACGGGTCCGCCCCTACGATATTAATGCGACACTATTGAGGTATGCCTCGCCTCTACAATGGCATGATATTATGTCAACTGCCCCTGGTTATTGGCGGTACCAATGGGAACGCTTCGACAGGACTAATTTGCAGATTACTTCCACCCTTATTGGGCCTATACTTTGTGAGAAACATAGGCTCAATCCAGGAAGAAGAGCTTGCAGATAACTGATACACAAGGTAACGGCAGCGGGGTAGGCACATTTGGTCCCGGCCAGGCGACGCTCACAGGCTCGCTTGGTGTAGAACGTACAGCCGCCAGGGATGCCTTCAGGTTCGCGCTGGTAGTGTGGCTGGTATCGCGCATGTCGCTCACTATATTGGGCGCTACAATCATGTCGGTAGCGCCGGATTGGACCCGCGACCACGTCCGCCGCGATTACCCCGACGTAACCCTCCCCAGCCACGATCTCTACGGCTACACTATCGGCGTCTGGAACATATACGACGTTCCGGTCTACACCGATATCGCCGAGCACGGCTACACCGGCGATCTCTGGTGGCAAACCGCCTATTTCCCCGGCTACCCACTGCTTATCAAGCTCTTCAGCTTCCCCATGTTGGGCGAATACCTCCTCTCCGCGCTGCTGGTTGCCAACCTCTTCGCGCTCCTTTTCTTCTGGTGCCTCTACCGGCTTGTGGATATGGATTACGGTGCCGAGGTGGCCCGCCGTGCCGTGATATGGGCTGCCATATTCCCCACCTCATTCTTCCTTTTCATGGGCTACACCGAAAGTATAATGCTGGCCGCTATGGTCGGCGCTGTGTACTACGCGCGCCTCGGGAAGTGGTGGCTTGCCGGGTTATTGTCGGGGCTTGCAGCCCTCACCAAGCAACCGGGCATCTTTATCTTGCTCCCTCTCGCGTACATCTTGTGGCAGGAAGTCAGGGCCAACCGGCACGACAGGCCATACCGCAGGGCATTGCAAGGCGCGTGGCTCCTCCTCTGCCCCCTGGCCGCGCTCTCCTACACCCTCTACCGTTACCTCTTTATCTCCGTGCCCATACAAGATGTCACGGACGTAGGCGGAACGCAGCGCCTGGCCTTTCCGGGCTACCCGCTGTTGCAAGCGGTAAGTGTAATTAAGCCCGACAACCCCATGCTCCCCTACAACCTGATGGACATCTTCTTCGCCATGCTGACAATCGCCCTGATTGCAGGGGTAGTAATCAAGGTGCGCTCGTGGCCCTACGTCCTCTTCGCCGTAACAGTGGGCCTGGCGAACCTCAGCGTCTACGTAGACGGCTACATCAACCGTCCCGAAGTGAACTCCCCGCGCCGCTTGCTCCTTATCTTTCCGATCTTCATCCTCCTTGCGGTGGTTACGCACAACCGCAAGCTCTTCAAACCTCTAGCCTATATCTCGGCAGCATTATACATAGTGCTGGCGGGCCTATTTACCAACTGGGTATTCGTAAGCTGACGAATGACGAGTGACGAGTGAAACGCAAAACGTGAAACGTAAGGCTCACGTATGAAAAGAGAGCAAACTCACTACGAAGCCACCAAGTACCCTTTGTCATTCTGAGCGAAGCGAAGAATCTCGTCCTTCGCGCATGATCTTTGGGATACAGATTCTTCGCTTCGCCAAGCATCTAATCTATCCCGGCACTCTTTTCATATATGAGCCTTACGTTTCACGTTTTGCGTTTTACGTTTTGCGTTTCGCGTTTCACTCATCACTCGTCCCCCATCCTGGTATAAATAATGCTTATGCCATCCGTAATAATGTGTGGATAAACGTATTGTCACCTCCTCCGTGCATGGTTTATAATTGACGTAACTGCAAGTGTACGACAGATGGGCAGCGGTGACTGACGGCACCCACACACCGGCTAGAGAGCTATAAAAGCCACAATAGCTAGAGTAGGGCCAAAGGATGCCAGGACGCAAAGCAGCGCAGGTTGTAGTAGAACCATCAGAAACTGAACAACTGAAGAAGCCACGGAGAAGAGGGTCGGGGACCCGGAGGCCGAAAGCCCCCAATCTCTACCAGTTAGAGATGCAGTTCAATGACCCACCCTCTACCAAAGAGGAGCGCAACGCACCTCTCTCGGCATCGCCACCCCCCGCAGTCCACCCTCCCCATTCCCCGCCACTACTCGAAACTTCCCAACCCTTAAGCTCAACGGCATCTCAAGCCGTCCCTCCCACCGCCCCC
>JBAURA010000362.1:0-1759 GCA_049580985.1 Chloroflexia bacterium | reverse complement strand
GAAGGTGCCGAGAAAAGTGGAGTAAAGAAGCGACAGCGGCCTCGTATCATTAAAAACCGTTACGAATACATTCGAGTTGTAACCTTTCTCCGGCTGGTAGGCATTCTTGGTAGGAAAATTGGGCGCGCTGGTAGAGCCAGTCACGTAGATGTTACCGCCTGATGGGGTCACGGCTATGCCATGCCCCTTGTCCCCATAAGGCGCCGCGCCACCCAGGAACGTCGAGAAGATCAGTGACGCGTCTCCGGAACTGCTCGTGTCGAACTTTGCAACGAAGGCATCCTGACTGTCTGAGGTCGCTTGGAAGGCATGCCTTACCGGAAAGTCATACCCCGGAAGGCGGTTGGCCCTCTCTTCGCCCTTCGTTCCAATTATGTAGGCGTTGCCGAAAGAGTCGACTGCGATAGCGCTGACTTCATCCGCACCACTGCCTCCAAAGTACGTCGAGTAGAGCAGTCCGTTGCCTCCTGCGCTCACCTTGGCCACGAAAGCATCTTCCCAGTAGGCGGCAATGGTCCCTTCGCGGCCGCCGCTATTCAAGTGCGCTTGGAAGGCGTTGACGACGGGAAACTCCAACTCATGCTCGGGCGTCAGGGGATTATCGAAGGACTTGGTAGTCCCCGTTATGTATGCATTGCCGTTAGAATCGACCGCGATACCGCAGCCGCGCTCTTCAGACGTTCCGCCCAAAAAAGTGGAGTAGACCACCGAATCGCCTTCAGTAATGGATGGATCAAACTTCGTGATGAAGGCGTCCTGCCCCTTCCACGGTTCCGTTTCGGATACCGGCGGAGAATAGCGAGTAAGATCGGGCTGAAACGCGTTCTTTGAGTAGAAGTTGGTTGAGTAGGTGTACCCGGTCACGTAGGCGTAGCCATCTGAGTCTACGGCTATCGCTCGGGCTTCGTCTTCCACGTTCCCGCCCAGGTAGGTGGCGTAGGAGAGCACCGGGTCAATGATCAGGGGCTTGTCGCGGTCGTAACCTGCGAGCGCAAACCCGACCTCATGCCTGCCCTTTAGCACGTACCGCCCCTTGATCTCCTTTTTCACTCCTTCGACCTCCTGATAGACGTGCGGTTTACGCTGGCGAACCTCTCCGCCCGGGGTCTTTAGTACCAGGTCGCCATTCGCGTCTGTCCTTATCTTTTGCGCGCCGTCGAATGAAAGCCTGATCTGCGCAGGGTCGGCGCCCGCGCCAACTACGAAGTCGTATTCAAGCTCACCCTGATTGCCATAATAGACAAGGTCGATGCCTGGATAGATAGCCTTGTATTGCACCCTTGCGTAGAGCGGCACGTCGGTGCGCCACTTCTCGGGATCACTCCCTATGAAGTAATTGCTCTTGCCGCGCAACTCCTCAAGCCCGACCACCTGTGGTTCACCAGCGGCGCCTGCAAGCTTCATGCGAAGGACGGCTTGCGTTCTGCTGCGCGCCCGGCCCTCGCTTAGCTGGCCTTTACTTAAGAGGATTACAGCCTCGGCTGGGGTCAGGAAGATCGTATAGCCGGCTCCGCGAGAGAGAAACTTCACCTGCGGATCGGTCTGTCCAAGATTGGCCTCGAACATGATAGGTAATTTGCTTTGTGCGACGCTCAGTCGCGCCGTTGTAGCGTGATCGGGAGTAGAGGGGGCGGCGAAGCTTGCGGGCGAACCGGGCTTGACCGTCTCTCTTTTTCCAACCGCAGCAACACTCCTGCCGAGCGGCAGCAGGTTGCATAACATTATCACGACGAGCGCCGACATCAGTGCGCGGCACGAC
>JBAURA010000361.1:0-4934 GCA_049580985.1 Chloroflexia bacterium | reverse complement strand
CGCGAAACCCGTATATTCGCTCAGTGCCTCCCGCAGCTCGGTGCAAATCGGGTCCGCAGGCAGGTGATATTGGTCTGTGCCTGCCAGCACGTCCTGTACGTTCAAAGAACACCCATACGGGTTTTCGTCGCTGTGCAGCCTGATGAAGTCGCGCCCTGAGCCGCCTTCATCCCGTGCCCCCCTTGCCCCCGCCCGCTGCCCTCGCCCCGCGCTCGTACCTTGTCTCTCCTGTGCCACGATTGTATCTAGCCTCTCTCTGTTTCTTATGGTATGATCCGACTGCCTATTATAACCTATCGGTTGTCGGTTGCCAGTTGTCAGTTACCAGTTGTTGGTTGCTGGCATTGGGGTTCAACCGACAACCGACAACCGACAACCGACAACTGACAACCGACAACCATGGACCGCTATACCCTTTCCACCGCCAGCCTCAACGCCCATCGCGTTGAGATTTATACGGGCACTCTCGTCATCCGGGGCATGATGCTTGGGCCGTTCCAGCGTACCTCAGACCTGGTGAACCGCAGGGACCGGGAGAACCTGATTGTGGAGGAGGCCACGTTAGCGCCACTCGGCCAGAACGTTGCCCCCAAGCCTATCACCGATCCGATCTTTGTGGCGCGCTCCCATATCCACCTGGTGGCCGCGCTTCCAACTCCCGAGAACATAACCGACCCCTACCTATCCGGCCCCCTTACACCCGCCAAACCTGCGCCCAGCGGCCCTCTTGCCGCGCGGGGCCTAACGAATCTGAGCACCCCCGCCGGCAGCCAGCGCCAGTCCCACGTGGCTAGAGTGCCCAGGCCATGCTATGTCTTCACCGCCACCTTCGTCGTATCGGGCATCTGTCACCTGCTGCAAGGGAGCACCATCGAAAACCTCCTGGACGCTCAAGACCCCTTCTTCCCGCTGACACAGGCTATAATGTACCTTCATGCCAACCCCACCGTGACCTGGCGACTGGACCTGGCGCTCGTAAATAAAGGGACGGTGCAGGCGGTGTACACGACCGACCCACGTCCGGCACAACCGCAGGCCGATGCGCCTCGGCCTTAACCCCGACTTCAACAAGCTGTGGGCCGCGCAGGCTATCTCGGCTTTCGGCTCCAATATCACCCGCGAGGCTCTCTCCTACGCCGCCGTGCTCACTATGGTGGCCTCTCCGATGGACCTGAGCCTCCTGTCGCTGGCGCGTGCCGTGCCGGTCCTGCTGCTTGGCCTCTTCGTGGGCGTGTGGGTAGATCGCCTGCCGCGCCGCCCCCTCTTGATCGCCGCCGACCTGGGCCGCGCGGCGGTCCTGCTCACTATCCCGGTGGCTGACGTTCTCAACAGCCTCGAATTATGGCACCTCTACGTCGCGGCGGGCCTCACCGCTGCCCTCACCCTCATCTTCGACGTGGCCGACCGCTCCTATCTCCCCAGCATCGTCCCCCGCGACAAGTTGATGGACGCCAACAGCCGCCTCAGCCTGACCGGATCGCTGTCAGAGGTAGGCGGGCCTGCCTTCACCGGCCTGCTCGTGCAGGCGATCAGCGCGCCCCTTGTGCTCGTGCTCGACGTGGTCTCTTTCCTCTGGTCTGCTATCTGGCTCGGCATGATACGCACACCCGAATCGCGGCACGAGCCGGAGGAAGGGCACGAAGCGCACAACATCTGGCGGGAGACGCGCGAAGGGCTATCGACCCTCTGGCGCAACCTGACCCTGCGCACCCTGGCGGGGGCCTCGCTGCTCCACAGTTTTTTCGGGTGGTTCTTCGGCACGCTCTACCTCTTCTTCGCGGTGCGCGAGCTGGGCCTGTCTACCGTTTGGGTAGGCATCATGATCTCGGCGGGTGGGGTCGGCGCGCTGATCGGTGCGGCCTCGGCCAACGCCCTTGCCCGTAGACTCGGCCTGGGGCGCATGCTGGTGGTGATCGGGTTCATGATCCCCCTGTGCGCGCTACTTACCCCCCTGGCGTCCGGGCCGTTCCCACTGGTGCTAACGGCCGTGATCGTCAGCCAGTTGGTGGGCGATATTGCCTGGGAGATCTACATGATCGGAGAGAACAGCCTGCGCCAGATGACGGTAGCGCCCCGCTTTATAGGCCGCGTCACCGCTACCAACCAGTTCCTGACGGGTGGTGCCGGCCCTCTTGGCGCGCTGGTAGCGGGCGCGCTCGCCACCGCCACCAGCGCGCGGTTTACGCTGTTCGTGGCCGTCGGTGGCTTCCTCCTGGCCGCGCTCTGGCTTGTCTTCTCTCCACTTCGCCATGCGCTTGCCGCCACGGACAACGAGGCCCTGGGCCCTACGGCTCGCACGTGACGCGCTGAGGCGCTTGCGGCCAGCTTCCGGGTACATACCGCAGCCGCGACGGCGGCACTATCTCACGCGTGCCGTCCGGCCTGGTCCAGGTCCATTCCAGTCCGTTGAAAGTGCCTGTGGCTTCGAAATCGAGGCGCACGCGGTGCCAACCCTCCGACATAGTAGCGGTACCGCTCACGGGCACGAGGCCGCCCACGATAGGCACGCTGGCATCAGCCGCCGAGACCGCACAACCATCCACAACCAGCTCATCGTCGATCCAGAGTCTGGCATGCCCGTCGGTGCGCAATTCCATCAGGTAAGTACCGGCCTCCACCCACACTTCACCTTCTAGTTTCATCCTCGTGTCGCCGCCCCCTGGCGCGGCCATCGGTACGAAGTCGGGGTCGCGAGCTTCCATGCTGGGTACGAATGCAGGATCGGGCGAGCCGCTCTCCGCGTTCATAAGCCCCACCCCCACGAGCGGCATGATCCTGTGGCTTACGCGCCCCGTGTCCAGCGTGACGGCCAGCCCCTGGCCTGGCTCCACGGGCCAAACGTGCGTCGCCGGTATCTCCACGACACTGTTGCCCTCGCCGACCAACAGGCTCACAGGCTCCGCAGCCGCCAGCCGCGCACTCAGCGCGAACCTGTTCCAGCCTCTCTCAACTTCTACTAACGTATCGAACGCCACCTCTTCCGCGTTGAGCGTCAGCGTTGCCTCCTGTCCACCCTCCAGCCGAAATCTTACCTGTCCGCTTCTCTCCATGAATACAGCACCCTCCCACGTTGCTCGCAGCGGGTACCGCACTCCAGGGGGGAGCGCTCCTATCCTCTCGACCCTGGACAGAGCAGCGGGTTGCCCTTCGACGCCTTCTTTCAATTCCACGAGCACCCCATACTGGCTCTGCGCCTCGGTCCCCTTCACACTGTAGATCGCTGCCCTATTTCCGCCCGCCGTTTCCATCGGGGCAACTGTTCCGCCCGGATAGAGGCTCATGACGAAGGGCAGATACTGGGTCTCGTCGGAATTGAACACGAACGTGAGATCGCGCTCGGTCTCGCCCACCACGGGCAACGAAAGTGCTGGATTGTACAGGTCGCTGGCCCGCACATGAGGGGCCATGAGCCTCCCTATCTCAGGGTAATACCCCTGCCAGGAATTGCCCACGAATCGCACCCTATCCGTCTCACTCAGGCTCTCCAGCAGTCGACCTTGCGCCGACTCAAAGGCCGGCGGCACACGTGCCGGGTAAACCAACACGTAATAGAGTACGTTTGATACGGCCAGCGCACCCGCAAGCGCTATAGTAGCGCCTCTTCCTATTGCTCGTAGGCGGTCAGGGGCACCGGCAAGTGCCTCGTACAATAGCGCCAGGGGCAGCCCCAACGCCAGGTACAATGCGGGGAACGCCGGGGTCCAATGCGCGAAGGCGGGTATGTGCGCCGCATCAATCAGCGTCCCTCCCACCAACAGCACGCTCCCTGCCCACAGCAATACTAGGAATGCTCCTGGCCTCCGCCACCGATAGAGCAATACGCAGGAGCCAATTACAAGCAAAGCCCCTTCCACCGGTATCAAGAACGTGCCCCAATAGACGTGGTCGTTGCTGAGGATCGCGGTGAAACCCAGCAGGTTCCGCCACAGCAACGGCAGCAGCGCGTTCCAATCGGCAGCTAACTCCGCCCAGCTCGTTGGGACCAGGTGCGGGATCGTCAGCCTGTTCAACCCTCTGCCCGCCCACATCTCCGGGTTGCGTATGAAAAAGGCCAGCAGTGGCCCGAACCCAACGAAGAAGCCCGCCGCCAGCAGCCCAAGCTGTCCTCTCATCTCACGTAACCGTGCCCTGTGGAAGATCGCTAGATACGCAATAAAAGCCACCAGCACGAAGGGCAGCAAGCGCGTGGCATAGTAGGTATACATGCTCAGACCGCCCGCCAGCCCCGACAACGCGAAATCGAGCGGCCTACGCGAGCGCATCCCTCGCAGCAAGAAGAAGAAACAGGCCGCCCACAGGCACGCGGTAGTGATATTCAGGAGCGATACGCGGCTGTAGTGCACGGCCACCGCAGAAGTAGCCCAGGCCACCGAGCTAAACGCCGCCAGTGCCGGTCCACCCAACAACCTCCCCAATCCGTACACAGGCAGCACAGCCAGCGCGCCCAGGAGAGCCACGCCAAACCGCCCGCCTCCCAACCCCGTACCAACCAGGTTCATCACCCCACCTGTGTAAGCGAACAGTAGACTAGGCAGGCTGGTGTTATGCCACGTCACCGTAAAGACCGAGATCGGCGGTCCCTTGTAGAAGCGCATCGACTCGGAGTAGGCGATAGCCTCGTCATAATGGAACCGCCACGGAATCTCGTCCAACCACAGCAGCCGGCTCGCCAGCGCCAGCCCAACAACACCGGCAAAGACCAGCCATTCCGCGCGGCTCCACGGCTCCCGGTCCGCCACCCTGCCCTGCGCAACAGGCCATCGTGCGCACGAAGCCACGAACACCACCATACCGGCCAGCCACAGCACTCCTTGCCAGCCGAACACGGCCTGTGGCTCTTGCCACCACGCAACCAGGCTGCCTACAGTCAGCAGCATAGCCGCCGTGATACCCACCAGGCGCAGATACCGCCGCCTTCCCAGTATCCTTTGCAC
>JBAURA010000360.1:0-8424 GCA_049580985.1 Chloroflexia bacterium | reverse complement strand
ACCACGCGACGGCGGCAGCGCCGGGAGGCAGGGAGGGGATGTCATCGCCACCGGGCACGGGCCAGGAGTCGCCACCGCCCGCCGGGACGATGTGTAGCTTGCCACGCGCTATAGGCACGGCGTAATTGGAGCTATCGACGTAGGCGAGGAAGTGGCCGTCGGGCGACCAGAAGCCGGGCGAGGCTACGCCCACGGCCAGCAGCTTGAGGTCGGAGCCGTCGGGGTTGAGCGTGTAAAGCTCGGTGCGCTCGGTGGTGACGGCCAGCTTTTTGCCGTCGGGCGACCAGGAGGCGAACCACACGCGCATCCCCTGGGTGACCTGCCGCTTGTCGGTGCCGTCCACGCGCACCACGTAGAGGTCGCGGGGGCGGGCCGGGAGGGAGTCGTCGGCATAGGAGAGGAAGTCGGCGGGAGGTGGGGGTGGCGTTTGTGCCGTCGCCGGGGAGGCGTGCGCCACCAGGGTAAAGAGCAGCATCAGAGAGCAGAAGATCAGCAACAACCGTGTGGGCCGTTGAGGGAGGTAAATTCCTGTCATCGTGCAACTCCTGAGGTTGGTTTAGGAAAGCGTGGCTGAAATGACAGGAGATTATAACATACCGGCGGGCATATCGGGTCAGAGGCTAATCCGTGGCGGACTAGCCTCTGACCGATTGTAGCGATAATGCTGTTAGGGCCTTCTGAGCGTGTTGGTGCGGTCCCCGCCTGGGGCGTTCTTCACGTCCACCCGCAAGCGGGTCGCGCCCGCGTTGTCGAAGGTAACGATGAAGTCGCGGGAGGGCGGATCGGTGTCCGAGACCAGGAAAGGCTCTCCGTTGAAGGTGCCGCTCACCGTGCCGTTGTCGCAGGGGGTGGGCGAGCATGCGCCGTACCAATGTATGTTGATGGTGTTGCCTGAAGAAGTGACCTCAAACCGGACGATATCGTTGGTCGCGGCATCGACGTTGACCCAGGTGCCGTCGTAGTCGGAGGCCTTCACCTTGTGCATCTTGAGCGAGGTGGTGCCCTGGTAGATCACGCCAAGCTTGGTGCCACCTGCGTTGTCGAACGTAATCCTGAAGGTGCGCCCATCGAGGGTGACGTTGAAAGGCTCGCCTGTGTAGGGGGCGGTCTTCTCCTCGTTGTAGCAGAGGCTGCCACTACAGGCCCCGAACCACTTGACCTTCAGGTTGCCGCCGCTGCCGGTGATCCAGAGCTTGGCTACGTTGCCCGTGGCGGCGTCGTCGTTCAGCCAGGTGCCCGAATAGTCCTCGGCCTTGACCTTGTGGAAGAGGAGATTCTGGTTGCCCTGGTAGACCACCTTCAGCTTGGCGCCTTCGATGGAGAGGCTGAAGGTGCGCCCGTCGAGGGTGATGTTGAAAGGCTCGCCTGTGTAAGGGGCGGTCTTCTCTTCGTTATCGCACAGGCTACCGGCGCAGGCCCCGAACCACTTGACTTTGAGGCTGTTGCCTGTTTTGCTGATCCAGAGCTTGGCTACGCTGCCTGTGCCCGCGTCGTCGTTCAGCCAGGTGCCGACGAAGTCGTCAATGACGTGCGAAACGGGTAAGGGGGTGGGGGTGGCGGTAGGCTGCTGGGCCGGGGGAGTGGTGGTGGGCGCGGGGGTCACCGGCACGGGGGTAGGAGCGCCGCCGTAGCGCCAGTCGTAGTAGTGCTGGCCGATGTTGCTCATCTGCACCTGGAAGCCGCTGGGGGCGCTAGGCACATATGTGACGACGCGGCGCTCGAACGCCTGGATCATCACATCCACGTTCGGCTGGTTGGCTATTTTCACTTTGGCCCAGTACGGCTCGGAGATCGGGAGGCCCGTGGTGTAGAACCAGGGGTCGGAGAGGCGTCCGTTCTCGTTCTGGCCGGTGGTTGAGTTGTAGACGGGGCCGCTCAGGTTGAGGAAGTCCCAGACTACCTGGGGGATGTTGTGCTTGGTTGAGCCCTCGAAGACGGCGAACTTGGCTCCCGGCAGGTTAGCCTTGCTGGGGTCGTCGCCCACCTGGCCGGCCTTGTTGATGGTGGCCGTGGCGAACTGCCCTACCTTGTTGGCGGCGGGGTGGTCGCCCAGCGTGGTGTTGCTGACGCCCTGGAAGCTGACGTAGGTGGGGGCGTTGGGGTCGTCGGTGTCGGAGGCGAGGGGGATGTTGGCGGCGGTGCGGTCCTGATAGGCAAAGTTGCCGACCTGCATCTTGCCGGAGATAAGCTCGACGGTGAGCAGGCCGTTGGTGACGAAGAAGGGGTCATTCTGGTTGCCAGCCGGGTTGTTGATCTCCATACGGGACTTGTCGAAGTACTGGACGAGCCGCTTGCCCCCTACCCCTTCGGCGTAGTCCTCCAGCAGACCGCCGGTGTTGGGGTTGGGTCCCCAGTACCACGAGCGCTGCACCTGGCCGAACGATACCGGCCTGTCGGTGCGCTCCCAGGTGCGCTGGAAGGCAGGGTGGGCAAAGGCCTCAACCAGAGCGGGCGCTCCAAGCGTGCCCGCCGTGGCTCCCCCCGAGCCTAGCATGGTTGGCGCTGCGATAAGGGCCAGCGCTGCGTACGATAGATATTTGCGTGTAATCCTCATCCCTTGATCCTCCTCTTTGATACCGGTATGTGAGAGCACTACGGCATGCGCCCCTGCTCACAGCCGGGTGTACGTAATTGCAGATAATTATACATGTTATCTGCCGCTTATGACATGGTATCACACCACCCGCCCAGGGTGTAGTCACCTTCGGAAAACGCGCGGCGAATAGATTCGCGGACCAGGTAAGCAAAGTCCGCATGTCGGACTGTCTCTCCTCTAGCTCGAGCCTTGGGGTAAACATTTATGGACGGCAGAGTAGTTGGCCATTTGGTAGACCAAAGGCTCACGAGGGCCGATTCTGATAAATTATACAATTTACGTATCGACCGGGGTACAATTTACGTATTGACCACGGTACATTATAGTAATATAATTGACCCACCTGTAGATGCCTCATAGTCCACAGGCTTACCTGCTGCCTAGCACAGCTTATGCACAGAGGAGAAGCAAGTCTTCTCGCTTGCGCGTCGTTTATCGCAGTAAGCCGCTTACATCCCATACAATGAGGAGGATTTTTCATGTCTGTCAGCATTTCGACCCCAGGTAGTGTCCATCTCCGCTCACGCATATCTCGGTTAGTGCCGCGCATTCTTTGTTTTCTGCTTCTATTCACAACTATTGCCGCGCCTTCCCAGGTTGGCGCACGCCATGATATTAGCAATAGTGCGACTGTGGAAACGGCCTCGGGAAGCCCCGCGCCGGATAGTGACGGCCAGCGAAGCGCGGGTAAGGGAGATACCGACCAGATGCGCCCGCCCACGGTGCGGGGGGTCGCCGGAGACTGGTGGGCCGACACAGTGCTCGGCCAGCCCGATTTCGAAAGCGTAGCGCCCCGGCAGACGTCAGCCGAAGCGCTATTCTGGGATGGGGGAGCGATCATAGATAGGACCGCCAACCCAAACCGGCTGTATGTTTACGATTCTGGCAACAACCGGATCGTGGGCATAACGAATATTCAAGCCTGCTTGAATTTACCTTCGTACTGTCAGGCTGACCTGGTCATAGGCCAGCCAAACATGTCCTCGTCAGGCTGCAACCACGATTCGGGTTATGGCAACTATCCTTTGCGCGCGCGGGCGGCCGCCGACACTCTTTGCGGGCAGCCGGAGGCGGTATTGAGCGTGACCGAAGGGGGTTCCGGCGCCAGCATGGATATCGACGGCGATGGCAACCTGTACGTAGCGGACTACTACAACCAGCGGGTGCTGAAGTACAACAGCCCGTCTACGCTCGATCAGGCCGCGGACCAGGTATGGGGGCAGGCCGATATGTCGGGGAACTACTGCAACAGGCAGACCCCATACTTTACGGACCCTCCAAGCCCCACCAATAAATCGTTGTGTTTCAGCTGGGGCAACGGGACCCATACGAACAGTATCGTCGCGGGGGTGGACGTTGACTCAGGGAACAATCTGTGGGTTGCCGATACCGCCAACAATCGAGTGATTAGATTCCCCTATAACACCACCACACAAACGATTTCGGATACCGCCGACATCGTGCTGGGCCAGCCCAATTTCACGAGCGCTATTCCTCGCGTGGTTGACCCGGACCCGACGGTCGACCGCCATCGCTTCGCCGACGTGGTAGTGGTGCGCGTCAACGACCAGGGTTGGGTGTACACGTCGGAGCGTGGCGACCAGGATAATGCCGCGTTCGACGATAGCGACCGGGTCCTTATCTTCAAACCCACCGGCTCGCCTCCTTACAACCAGGCAAGCTATGGCAGCGATCCGGCGGGCGAGTTGTTCGTGCGTGGCGACGAGCCTACGCACCCGTTCATCGCCCCCTCCGGGATCGAGTTCGATCCCGATTCGAATAGACCTGGGGTGTGGATCATGAACTCAGGGCTACACGTCGTAGAGCGCTGGGAGGAGACCGTCAACAAGTACGGCGAGCACGATTTATTGGAGCGGTTCGGCACCATAGGCAACGGGAGCATTCTCGGCGGGGCCTCTGGATCGTTCGGCATCGACTCGAACGGTAATCGATATGTCACCCCCGGCACCGGGAACCACAAGCACGCCGTCACGGTCTTCAACCCTTCGGGTTCTATAGTGAAGGACCTGTTCCCGCCAAGCGATCGCGGAAACAAGCAGACTAACGAGTCTATGTCCTCGGTGGGTGCGCTGGCCGTGGTCGGCGAGCAGGTGATAGCCGCGGACGAGGGACGTGTGCTGGTATGGAACAACCGCACTCAGTTGCTCACGCCGGGTTATAACGGAGACGCGCCCGACTTCATTCTCAACATAACGGGGTGCTGCCAGTCGATCATGGCCGATAAAGCTAACCACCTTTACGTAACCGTTTTAGAGCCGGGCTGGGGCGACCGAATCAAGGTGTACAACCTTCCCCTGACATCAACTTCTACTGCCTTCAAGACCCTAGTGTGGCCGTTCAACTTGCTCGGCAGTACGGAGGTAATCAAGAATACAGGGCCGTGGCAGGCGTTCTTCGGGGTCGTGCCCACAGATAACAGCGAGTTCCTCTGGATAAGCCATAAGGAGTCGAGCCGGGTATTCCGCTTGAGGGACCCTCTTGGCTCCGATCCAAGAGTGGACCTGGTGCTGGGTCAGACCGATCCGTATGGCATCGCGCGTAACCGGCAGTTCGTGACGTGGAACCCGGCCACACACCTCACCATCACCGGCAATACGGTCGAGAAGACGAGTGGTGGCACCGGCTGGAACGCAGGTACAAGGTCGGGCCTTCAGTTTTACCGCGATGGCTTCCATGGGGATGGAGCGGTATCGGCCCGCGTGCAGAACACCGCGACCGTAGCGTTCGGCCTGAACGCCGTGGACGCGAGTCCCAGCTATACCGACATAAACGCCGCATTCTTACTGGAGGATGGGCGTCTCAAGATATGCGAAGAGGGCACCTGTGTAATGGACTTTGGGGCAAACTCGTTCAGCGTCGGCGATACGCTGACGATACAGGTGGTGCCCAATGCCGGAAATACGGTCCACTACTGGAAAAACAGCACCCTTATTTACACCTCCGACATTGGCTCATATCTTCAGACAGGCCAATTGTTCCTTGATACCGCGTTCCGCGACGTCGGCGCGCGCCTCTCCTACGCTACTCTTGGCGGAGTGGGCGTGCCCGCGTTGGAGACCACCCTCAACTTCCCAGGGGCTATCGCCCTGGACCGTAAGGGTAACCTTTACGTGTCAGATCACGCGATAGAGTTTGAAGGCAACATGAGAGTGCTGGAATTCGACAGCTCGCTGTTTCCTACGAACAATACAAACGTCATTTACACAGCCGCGCCATCTAAGATCTTTCCCGACATCGCGGCCATGCAAATGTCGTTCAACTCGCAGAACCTGATGGTGATGCCCTTCAACCCTTACATGGGCAACTCCGACTTCTCTGACGTTGGGCATAACCTGAGATTCCCGGGCGTCTACGTCGATCCGCTCTCTCCGTACTCCTACCCGGATGCTCACGTCTACGATTACCACTCGATAGGGTTTGCGAGCGCGTTCGACAGCGAGGACAACATGTACCTCGGCGATGCCAACCGGGGCCGCCTGTTGATCTATAAGCAACCGAGATACGGCAGACCTATCAGGTGGGCCAATCCGTACAACGTGACGATAACTGGCAACTCGCTTGAGAAGACGTCGGGCGGCACGTACGTATGGGATGCCGACGCGCAGTCGGACCAGAAGTTGATATGGGGCGATGGCTACGTCGAGGTACGGGTGGATGCCACCAACGTCGGGCGGCACTTCGGATTCAACCTGGCGAATCAGAACCACTCCTACACAGACATTGACTATTCGATGTCTATGGAGGGCGGCGGAACGCTGGCGATCTACGAGTCTGGCTCGTGGAGAGCCGACGTCGGCCCGTACTCGGTTGGGGACTGGCTGCGCGTGGCGGTGGACGGCGGGGTGGTGAAGTACTACCGGACCCATGCCGGCCAGACCACTTTGCTCTACACCAGTAACACGTTGCCTTCTTATCCGCTGATGGTAGATACCTCTTTCTACGTACCCGGCGCTAAGATCACCGACGCTTACATAGCGGGGATGAACAGGGGCAACGTGGTGCAGTTCACGTCGGCGACCAATGTCACGGTCACCGGCAACACCATCGAGAAGACGCAGGGGGTGAACGGCTCGCCTGACGCAGGCGCGCTTTCGCTCCGGTCGATCCAGTCGGGCGACGGCTATGTGCAGGTGACGGCGGATGCGACCAACAAAGATCGATACTTTGGGTTGGGCAACGACCCGCTTACGCACTACAACAACATCAGGTACGCGCTTCGTATGCGCGACAACGGCACGCTGGCGATCTATGAGAGCGGGGCGCTTCAACTTGAGGTTGGCACTTACAGCGTGGGCGACAAGTTGAGGGTGGCAATTCTCAACGGGCAGGCCAAGTACTACAGGAACAACCGGCTCCTGTGGACGCATAATGTGTCTCCTACGTACCCGCTACACTTCGACTCCTCGATCCTCAGCTCGAATGGCCGCATTACCAACATCGTGTTGAGCGGCAATAATGCGGGAGACGTACGGTGGATCGCGCCAGCCAACGTCACCGCCTATGGGAACACGATTGGCAAGAGCAGCGGAGTGGATATGCAATGGGACGCCGGTGCGATCTCAGACAGGGCTATCGGCCAGGGTACCGGATATGTCGAAATAACGGTCGATGGCTGCAACAACACGGCACGCCATTTCGGGTTGAATAGCAACAATCTGAACAACAGCTACACAGATATCGACTACTCACTTTCGCTTGAAGCCGGTTGCACGCTGGCTATCTACGAGAACGGCACCTGGCGTGCGGACGTAGGTGGTTATGCAGCGGGTGACGTGCTGAAGGTTGTGGTGGAGCCGATCTTTACGACTTACAGGGTACGGTACTATCGTGTCAACGGCAACACGACGACCTTGCTATACACAAGCACAGTTACACCAAGCTTCCCTCTGCACCTGGACACCTCTATCAGGACGTTTGGAGGCCGGATCACCAATGCGTTCATATACGGCGATAACCTGACCAAATAGGGATAGCCGTGTACGTGTGCGACATCCGTAGTCCAAAGACTACGGATGTCACGCGTTCAGGCTTGCCACATGGTAGTCCTGGGCTGCCTATTCAGTGCCTGTTTCATGGTGCGGGGCCGCTACTGGCTTCGATTCGGGCGAGCCTTTCTGTCGCAGTAAGATCGATAGGACGACCAAAGCCCCTATCGATAGGAACTCGCTTTGCCAGTTCTGAAACGACTCGAACCACATGCGCGACGTGCCCAGGTATTCGATAGCCGACACGCCCTTTGCACCCTGCTCTATCTGTTCCTGGCTGTATTCTTGTGCCCCTCCAATCGCGTGTAGAGCCAATGAGATGAAAAAGAGAATGAATAATGCTATGCCGAGCGAGTTTTCGTAGAGACTCAGGACGAAGCCACCATGCTTTACGGGCCACGGGACATCCTTGCGCTTGCGTTCTTTGGGATCGCGGGGGTCGGCGTCAACGGCTTCTTTCCCTTCAAGTTTCTTCGATTCCGCGGAACCTTTCTGTCTGAGAAACGCGGTCAGTACCACATAGAGGCCCATTTGCAGGAATTCGCTTTCCCAGTTCTCGAAAACGGCTTCGATGAAGTGGCCGCTTCCGAGGTATTCCACGAAGCCTGTGGTGGGTTGGCCGTGCTCCTGTTGGTCCTCGTTATGCTCATTGTAGCCGGTGATGGCCTGCCCTACGAGAGAAAAGAGGAACAACAGAAGCACTACGACGGTGAGACCATTCTCTTGGAAGAATTTTTTCATATGGCCCTCCTCGCATGGGCTATATGCATTTTGCGTGCCGACGCTTAGCCTGGATTTTATTGCCCAGCCAGTATCGAGGCG
>JBAURA010000359.1:0-3565 GCA_049580985.1 Chloroflexia bacterium | reverse complement strand
GAGTGGTGGGGTTGCCGGGCTTGAAGCAAGGGACCTGCCCTGCATCACACGGTGGGGTGGTGATGTACCCGGACACGATGCCGTTGCAGTACATCCACTCCACATACCCATAGAACCAGTCCTCAGGTCGCACGTCCCTGAACTTCATGATACACGCGGTGGGGGTGGCCGACGGGATGGTGGTGTTCGTAGATGTGGGCGTGTTAGTTGGGGTATTGCTAGGAGTGTTAGTCGGCGTGTTGGTAGAGGTGTTGACGGGGGTATTTGTAGCGATAGATGTCGAAGTACTGACAGGCGTGTTGGTAGCTGTGTTTGTGCGAGTGACTGTAGGGGTGCTGCCTGCGGGGGTTACGGTTGGCGTCGGCCCGCACGGTACAGTGGCCCCTATCGACTCCACGCTGGAGAGGTATACGCTAGTTGTGGAGTCAATTCCACCGGCGATGTATCCTCTATTGTTTACAGCGCCTGCTGCGGACGAGCCATACCGGGGTATGTTCAGCACAGGCCCGAAGCGCCAGCTATCGGTCCCCGGATTGTAGATCTGGACCTGCTGGTTAGGTGGGTATGGACTGAATCCGTTGGTGCCCCCCACTGCCCAGATTTCGCCGCCGAGCGCGAACACGCCTGGCGTCTGGAAGTTGGGCGTCAAACCGGCGGCGATATTAGCCCAGGTATTGGTTGCCGGGTTGTACACGTAGTGCATGAAGGTAGCCGATCCGCCTATCGTGTAGATGAGGTCGTTCAGCACTCCCACGGCCACATTGCCTTCGGCAGCCGGGGCCGGGGCTCTCGTCAGATAGCTGTTGGCTACCGGATCGTACTCGTAGACGGTATCGCGGGTCGCGAAGCCGGGACCGAAGCCCGCGATGACGTATATCTTCCCGTTGACGGCAGCCACGCCCGCTCCGGCGCGCGCCTCAGGGAGAGGGGCGCCCAGGCTCCACGTGCCTGCTACCGTGTCGTATATCTGCATGCCCGTGGTCTGGCCGCCAAAGCCATTATTGAAGCCGCCCGCCAGGTATATCTTGGTGCCCAGGGCCGCGCCACGAGCCTGGCTTACGGGCGTGGGTACCGGCGAGAGCGACGTCCATACGTGCGTAACGGTATCGTAGCGCGCCACCGAGGCATCGGGTGCGCTGCCATTGAACCCGCTTATGGCATAGAAGTTATTACCTACAACGGCACCTGCAGCATAAGCTCTCACGTTGGGCATGGGTGTCTCGGTAACCCACGCCTGTGCGCCGCCGGGAACGCACGTGACTGTAGCTGTGGCGCTAACGATAACGGTACTGGCGGCGGTGGGTGAACCGGTCGATGGTATGGTGGTGTTGGTGCCGGTGGGCAGTATGGAAGTGTTGGTGCTGGTGGGCGGCACAGCGGTATTAGTGCGCGTGGGTGTAATAGTGCGCGTGCTGGTAGCCGTGCGGGTATTGGTAGCGGTGGGCGTATTGGTGGCCGTCCGCGTGGCGCTGGGGGTCGTGCACGCGCCGCCAGGGGCGACTACGTACTCGATGTACTGCGCGTTTACGCCGGTGGCTTCGGTGTCCACGATAGCCCCCGCGCGTGTGATCTCATACACGCCGGTGCCGTTCGTGGTGAGCAGGTTGCCATTGCCCAACTCGTACACGCCCCGGTTGCCGGTCACGGCGGTATACCTGGCTATGAAGGTGCCGCCGGAAGTGTATTCCACGATGCCGTTGTCGGCCCCGCTGAAGTCGGCCACCAGCACGTTGCCGTTGGCAATCGTGTGTATCTGCTGAGGGAAGCTGACGATAGGGGCGAACATGCCCAGGAATGCCCCCGTGGTCGGGTCGTAGCGGAGAGCGCCGGTGCTGCCGCCTGTGCTCGTCACCAGGTAGTCGGTGACCCGGTAGTGCACGTCGAAGGGCGAGGAGAGACCGCCGGAGCCTGCGGCGACGAAGTTGCCCAGGTAGTTGCCGTTGGTGTCGAACTCGGCCACCGCGTTGTTGTTACCGCCACCGCCCACCGTAACCAGCAGGTTGCCGTTGGGGCGAAGCGTTATGCCCCGGATGTTATCCAGGATTGCGGGGTTAGGCCCGCCCGCCGGTGCGAAGACGCGGAGCCAGGCCCCGTTGAAGGCGTACTCGTTCACCACGTCGCCTATCTGATCGGCCATCAGCACGCTATTGCCCGCCGCGCTCATGATCGCGTTCTTGGGCGAGTCCAGGTGGTCGGGATCGACTATGAAGTTGGCGTTGACCAGGTGCCCATCCTGAGGGTCGAAGACCATCACGCGGTCGGCGGTCCAATCGGGGATGAGGAGCATGGGCTGGGCCGGGATAACGCAAGCTGTGCCCGTGGCGGTGGCGGGAATGGATGTATTGGTGGTGGTAGAGGTAGACGTGCTGGTGCTCGTGCGAGTGGAGGTAGACGTGCTGGTGCTGGTAGGTGGCACGGAGGTGTTTGTGCGCGTGGCGGTGTTCGTCGCCAGGGGAGTACTGGTGCCCGTGGGTGTAGCGGTCGCCCCGGCAGGGAGGAAGAACTTGCCCACCTCCGGCTCGTGGTCGCTATCCTGGATGGCGTACTCCGAGTTGACGTGGATCGAGTCGTACCCGGCATCGGCGGCAAGGAGGGCAGGGCTGACCACCTCGTGGTCGAGGCTCTGCGAGTTGCCCACGAAGACGTAGCTGTAGCGCTCCGGCACCGGCAGGGTTTCGATCATGGGGAAGAGGCCGATGTTGCGCAGCACCATCAACGGCGGGGACCACTCGAAGTCGTTGAGGTCGCCTATGACGCCGATTAAGGCGTTTGAGTCGTAGGCGAGGATCTGGCCTACCGTGTTCGATACTACGTTGGCCTGCTGTATTCTCTGCGGCTCCGAGCCGAGGATTGGCGGTTGGTTCTTGGAGAAGAGAGGCTCGTCGCCGCCCTTGGAGTTCCAGTGGTTGGCTACCAGGAAGAGCTTGTGCCCGTTGTACGTGAACTCGCCCGCCAGGGGCTTGCGGCTGCTGCTGAAGGCGGGGTTCGTGGGATCGAGCCTGCCGGGGCTGTACTCTAGATAGGGTTCGCCGGCGGCGGTCAGCACCTGGGTGTGTGTAATCGGGCCGCCGCCTGGGCGGTCGATGAAGGCAAGGCCACGGTCAGTCCTGAATAGGAAGCCCTGGCGTATGTTGCCGCCGGGCGCGCCACCGTCCTGGTCGTCCACAGGGTCGATCTGCCTGTAATCGTAGGTCGGCCCGCCGTTATTCTGGATAGCGGTGATCAGCATGCCCCAGGTGACGTCGGCTGCCACCACCGAGTCGTTGGTGGTGCCGTTGTTGTCCTGTATCTCCTGGATCGAGATCACGTCCGGCGCTTTCATATTGATCACGATCTGGTTAGCCAGGTTGTTGAACTTGGTAATCGGATCGGCGGGCGCGAGGTTCTCGACGTTGAAGTTGCCGATGGTAAGCTGGTTGGGGCCGGGGTCGCTGGTGATCTCTCTCGGCAGGTTGGCGAACACCGGCGGTGGGAGGGTGGTGGCGTTCAGGAGGAACTTGCCAAAGTTGTAGCTCATGATCCCGACGATAGGCTGAGTAAAGGAGTCGCTCACGTTGAGGTCGGG
>JBAURA010000358.1:0-4819 GCA_049580985.1 Chloroflexia bacterium | reverse complement strand
TGGGGCGTCGGGGCGCAACGCGGGGATGGTGCTTACGGGGGCGGCGCACCATTACCACGAGGCTATCGGGATGTACGGGCGGGAGCTGGCGCTGGAATTGTGGAACCTGAGCTTGCACAACCGCGAGATCGTGAAGGGGTTGTCGGGGGAGTTCGGGACGCCTTACGATCCGTGCGGGTCGCTGCTGCTGGCGTTGGACGATACGGAGGCGGAGGACCTGGAGCGCACGGCGGATGCCATGCTCGATGATGGGATCACGGTGAAGTTCACGCACAAGGACCCGACGAAGCGGGGTTTTGCGGCTGCGATATTACAGCCGGGTGACGCGGGTATACACCCCGTTCGGTTCGCGGAGGCGCTGGCGGCCAATTGTGGGGCCGAGGTGTGGGAGCAGTCGGAGGTGTTCGGGTGGGACGCGCTCGCGGATGGGAGGGTGGAGATCAGGTCGAGGCGGGCGACGGTGCGGTGCGAAATGATGGCGCTTTGTACCAATGCTTATGCGCCCCTGATGCACCCCTATTTCGAGGATAAGGTGAAGCCGACGCGCGGGCAGGCGTTTGTTACCGAGCCTATAGGGCACCAGGTGTTGAGCCAGCTTTGCTACGCGGATTATGGGTATGAGTATTTCCGGCAGTTGTGGGATGGGAGGTTTTTCCTGGGGGGGTGGCGGCACCACTTCCGCGATATGGAAGTGGGGTATGAGGACAGGACTACGGAGCAGGTACAGGGCGGGCTTCGGGGTTTTCTTGAGAGGTATTTCCCGGATGTGATGGGGGCGCGGATCACGCATAGCTGGTCGGGGACGATGGGGTTCAGCGTGGATGCTATTCCGCTGGCGGGGGTGTTGCCGGGGGAGCCTAATGTGTTCTTCGCGGTGGGGTTCACGGGGCACGGTCTGGGGTTCGGACTGGCGACGGCGGAACGGCTGGCGGGGAGGATGTTATTTGGTCAGGATTTGGGGTTCCTGGATGCGCGGCGGTTGGATGCGCTGAGTGAGGAGTGAGGAATTGAACCACAGAGGCACAGAGGCACAGAGAATTTATTTGGTACACGAAGATAGGAAGGCGGGCGAAGGGCAGGAAGGATGTAAGGATGGGGTGTTGAAATCGCGGAGAAGGGGAGAGGCGGAGAACGCGGAGGTTATTTGGGGTTTTGAGTTTTGAGTTTTGAGTTTTGAATGCTGCACCAAGATAGGACGAAGGACGAAAGTCGTTAGCTTTCGTCCTTCGTCCTTCGTGTTTCGTCGTTACGCCCGTACCAGGGGTGTGTCTACGAGGTGTTCGGCTATGAACCAGACCTGTAGCTCGTTGGTGCGGAGCACGTCGCCCATCAGGAGGTCGTTGGAACCCCAATCTTCGTTTTCTTCGGTGGCTTTTATGGCTTCGCGCACTTCGGCCAGGATCGTTTCGTGGGCTTCGAGCAGGCGGGAGATCATGGCGGGCACTTCTTCGCGACCGTTGGGGGGACGCTCGATCTTTGTGATCTCGGCCACGTGGCGCGGGTCGGATATGGCGATGCCTCCGAGTAATTGGACGCGCTCGGCGATGTCGTCTATTAGCTCAAGCTGCTCTTCGGCGTGTTTGTCGAAGAGGAGGTGTAGCTGGTAGAAGGTGTGGCCTGCTACGAGCCAGTGGTGCTTTTTGTAGAGGTTGAAGAGGATGGTGCTGTCGGCGAGCACCTGGTTGAGCAACTCGCAACTCTCGGCACGTGCTTCTTTGGAGAGGGCAATAGGCATGTCGCGAAGCGTGCCGTAACGCTGTATCTCGCGGCTGGTCTGGCCCAGGAGGGGCTGGGCGTCGTTGGTGTGCTTGTTGGAGCGTGCCCTGGTGCCGTTGCTTTTGGTAGCCATGGTGGTATCCTTTCCTTCGCATCATGTGGGCTGTTCCACAAGTTTCCAGATTTGGAAATAAATTCGCTAGACTGAAGAGGCAGTATAACGGAGTGGTGCGACGGCCTCTTCCACATCTAGCAATGCTTTCGTGAAGCAAATAGCGTGCCAAGGTTGTCGGTTGTCAGTTGTCAGTTGTCAGTTGTCGGTTGTCAGTTGTCAGTTGTCGGTAGTCGGTTGTTGGTCGTCTGTTATGCGGGGGAGTTCGCGAGGCAGGCTGTGGGTTCAAAGCAGAGGAAGCAGAGATAGCAGAGGTAAGCAGAGGTTTTTGCTTATTTCTCCTATTCTCTGCTTATCTTTGCTATCTCTGCTTCCTCTGCTTCCTCTGGTTGTGAAAGGGCTTGGGATATGACGATGCCGCCTATTTACCGACAACCGGCAACCGACAACTGGCAACTGACAACCGACTACCCCAATCTTTCCACATTTGCGTATGGGTTTGTCATCCCCTTATAATTAGGTAGAGGCGCACACTTACATGATCACAGTGACTACTATTCTCGCGGTGTTGCGGGGCGGCACCGTGACTATGGCCGGAGACGGCCAGGTCACCATCGGCGACGTGGTGATGAAGCATTCGGCCCGCAAGATCCGGAAGCTGTACAAGGGGCACGTGCTGGCGGGCTTCGCGGGCGCGGTGGCCGACGCGCTCGCCCTCTTCGAGAAGTTCGAATCCCAACTGGAGCGCAATAAAGGGAACCTGCGGAAGAGCGCCGTCGAACTCACCAAGGAGTGGCGCACCGACAGGTATCTGCGCCGCCTGGAGGCCCAACTGCTGGTGGCCGACGGGAGCGGTCTGCTCGTGCTGTCGGGCGACGGCGAGGTGATAGAGCCGGACGACGGGGCGGCGGCCATCGGCTCAGGCTCGCCCTACGCGCTGGCGGCTGCCCGCGCGCTGTTGAAGCATACCGAACTCAGCTCGGAGGAGATAGCGCGGGCCGCATTGCAGATCGCGGGGGACCTGGATATATATACGAACGGGAATATAGCTTTCTTTACGTTGGAAGAGGGACCAGGGGCCGGGGATCAGGGATCAGGATTGGAAAACGCCTAATCCCTGATCCCCAACCCCTGATCCCTGATCACTGGAAAGAGGTACAAGATGCAAGACCTCACACCCCGCCAGATCGTGGCGGAACTTGACAAGTATATAGTTGGGCAGGAAGCCGCCAAGAAGGCGGTAGCCGTGGCGTTGCGCAACCGGGTGCGGCGCGGGCGCGTGGCGGAGGAGATGCGCGACGAGATCACGCCCAAGAACATGATGATGATCGGGCCGACGGGCGTGGGCAAGACCGAGATCGCCCGGCGGGTGGCGCGGCTGATCGACGCGCCTTTTGTCAAGGTGGAGGCAACCAAGTTCACCGAGGTGGGTTACGTGGGCCGGGACGTGGATTCGATAGTGCGGGACCTGGCCGAGTCGGCCTTCAGGTTGGAGTATGACAACCGGGTGGCCGAGGTGCGCGTGCACGCGGAGGCGCTGGCGACCGAGCGAATTGTCAACTATCTGTTGGAGCAGCGGGCCGACCTGCACAGCGGGAAGCGGGCGCGCAAGGGCCGGGCCAAGATGCAGGCACAAGCGCAGGTGCAAGCGCAGGTAGGAGGGGAGCCTATCGCGATGGTCGAGGAAGGTGCTTCGTCATCGACCGCGGTGGTGATGGAAGTGCCACAGGCGCAGCCTATTTCGGAGCGGGCGCTCAAATTGCAGAGGCGCAAGCTGACGCGGCTGTTGTCGGAGCACAAGCTGGACGAGGAGCAGATCGAGATAGACGCGGGGGACGGCGACCTGGGCGACGACCTGAGCGGGGTATTGGAGTTTTCGCCGGGGATGTCGGCTGAGGAGATGAGCGATTCGTTCAATGAGTTCCTGGATGGTTACCGGTCGATCCAGTCGGATATGCGGAGCTTCTCGACGCGCAGGCGCATGAGGCGCGTGTCGGTGCGGGAGGCGCAACGGATATTGACGGACGAGGAGTCGAGCAAGCTGCTGGATATGGACACTATAGTGGATAGCGCCATACGGAGGGCCGAGCAGTCGGGGGTGGTGTTCATCGACGAGCTGGACAAATTGGCGGGGCCGCCTAGCGAGACGGGGCCGGACGTGTCGGGCGGGGGGGTGCAGCGCGACTTGCTGCCTATCGTGGAGGGGTCCACTGTGCAGACGCGCTACGGTCCGCTCAAGACGGACCACGTGTTGTTTATAGCGGCGGGGGCGTTCCACACCGCCAAGCCTTCGGACCTGATACCGGAGCTACAGGGCCGCTTCCCGTTGCGGGTGGAGTTGGAGAGCCTGGGCCGGAAGGAGCTGACCAGTATCCTGACCGAGCCGCAGAACTCGCTCACCAAGCAGTACGAGGCGCTGATGGAGACGGAGGACGTGCGGCTGGAGTTTACGGAGGACGGACTACACCGGATCGCGGAGGTGGCGGCGGAGCTTAATGAGCGGGTGGAGGATATAGGCGCACGGCGTTTGCATACGCTCATGGAGCAGGTGTTGGAGGAAGTGGCGTTCAACGCCGAGGACTTCGTGGGCAAGACGGTGGTGGTGGACGGCGCGTTTGTGGACAGCCGCGTGAAGAATATTGTGAAGGACGAGGATTTGAGCAGGTTTATACTCTGACAAGTAACGTACCTGAACATGGGAGATCGCGTATTTTAACTTCATGCTTAGGCAAAGCTTGATCTTCTACTGACACCCCACCCCAACCCTTCCCCGCCCGCGCTTTCAAAGGTAGGCTTTTATAGCACCTTTCAAAACCTGCTGTAGGGGCGAGGCATGCCTCGCCCTGCTCATGGGAGAGTCAAGTTTTGAAATGCGCACTTAGTATCCCCTGGCTGAGGAGCGGTTGAAATACCCATTTCAGTAGGGCTTGTAAAGTAAAAGAGACCCTGTCAGGGTCTCTTTTACTTTACAAGCCCTTCATTCTCTCTAAT
>JBAURA010000357.1:0-2757 GCA_049580985.1 Chloroflexia bacterium | reverse complement strand
GGCATGATCTTAGGGATACAGATTCTTCGCTGCGCTCAGAATGACAATTCCAACAGGGTTGGCCTTCGTCCCATACTCTTACCTCCTTTTTGGACACCTTCTCAGAATCACACAAGGGGAGTTGGGTGGCTTGATATTGAGCTGATTATTTTGCCGGCCACAAGTCGTCTTTTTCACCCGTAAATCCTCCAACTAATGCGCGATTCCTACTGGCGCGATCCACTCCTCTGGCTCCTTGTCATCCTGGCGTTCGTGGTACGCATCGCTTATAACCTGGCTTTGCACCCCGACGGCCATCCGCCCAAGACGTTCGTCATAGACGAGACGGAGTACTTCGGGGCGGCGCACGTGCTGGCGGAAGGGCGGGGCTTCTCCTTCTTCGACAAGGCGCTGTGGGTGCGGCCTCCCCTCTACGTGGCTTCGCTGGCCGCGGTCATGTCCCTCGCGGGGGATGCTTACATGCCCGCGCTCATATTCCAGGCTCTATTGAGCGCGCTTACGCTCCCCGCGCTAGGCTGGCTGGCGTTTCGCGTTGGAGGGCGCAAGGCTGCGCGCTGGACCCTTCTGCTTGGCTTGCTTTACCTCCCGCTTACACTCTTCGCAGGCCTCTTGTTGTCTGAAACGCTATTTGTTTTCATCTTTGCGTGGTCTTTAGTTGCACTCACGGTAGCTCGTGAGAGGCTAGTTGGTAGCTCTCACTGGATGACCTGGTTAGCATTGGCCGGCGCGGGTGTTCTGCTCGGCCTGGGTGTATTGACGCGCTCGACCGCGCTTGGGTTCGTGCCGCTGGCGATGCTCTGGCTCGCCTGGGATAGAGCCATGCCGTTGCGCCGCCGCTTTTTTGCGGCTTCAGTCCTGTTGGGTGTCTGCCTCTTGACCCTCGCACCCTGGATAGCTCGCAACTACCTCGCCTATGGCCGCTTCATCCCTGTGGACACCACGGGCGGATACAACCTGTGGCTGGCAAGCGTGGGCGTGCGCGACGAGCCGCGCCTCCAGGCCGACCTGCTGGCGATTCCTAATCCAGCCGACCGGCAGAGCTACGCTTATGCCCAGGCGTTCGACATCATAGCAGCCGACCCGCTCAAGTTCGTGGGCAAAGGCATGAAGGAGAGCTTCGATCTATGGCTGTCGTCATTCGGCGCGGAAGAGCGGCAGGTGCGGGGCTACGCGCTCGGTCGCGTGCCCGCGTGGCATCTGCTGGCCCTGTTTCTCTTCGATGATTTGCTTTACGTTATCATCCTGCTGCTGTCGGTAATCGGCCTGGCCGTTGCGCCTCCACACCCGCTCAAGAGCCTGACCGCGTTGTGGGTGCTGCTGTGGGTGGTGATGTCGTTCGTCTTCTTCGCGGTGACGCGCTTTCGCCTGCCGATTGTGGCCTGCCTGATACCGTGGGCCGGCGTAGGCATCGCCCTTTTGCCAGAGCTGCGTAGTCGCTTCGCTGGATTGCCCAGGCGAATACTCGTGGCGGGCGCGATCTCTGCCCTGGCTATCCTCCTGGTGATAGTGCCTGCCGTCCCACTCGCCGATACGTGGCTAGGGATCGAACGTTGGGGCCGGCAAGCGCCTTATAGGTCCGCCGAAGATCTCTTGCGGCAGGGGTCTCCCGACGCGGCGATCCAGCAATACAATCGCGCCAACGTAGATCTCAGCGATACACGCTACGGCCTTGCCTCTGCTTTACTCCAGGTGGAGAGGCCGGGCGATGCTCTGGCGCTCCTGCGGCCCGACGAGGACCCCGACCGCTTCGAGCCTCATATCATCCGGGGCGAAGCCGCTCGCAAGGCAGGCAACCTGGATGATGCTCGCTCGTTCTTCAATGCGAGGGCTGTGCAGGTGGCGGGCGAGGAAGCCCTGGACTGGGCGTGGGACCATCTGCGACCGCCTGAGGTTGAAAAGGTGGAACTCGGCACCGGGCTGGACGTCGGTTACATACGTGGGTTCTCCCAGCCTGAAAGGGACTCCCAAGGGCGTTATTTCCGGTGGACGAGCGAATATAGCACGGTCAGGCGGATGAGCGTTGGACGCCCGATGTTCTCACTCATTTACCTGGTGAACGCCTGGCAGGGGAGGGCTGCTTCCCACGCCACAGAGGTCACATTCCTGGTGCCTGTGTATGAGACGACCTGGGACCGGCCAGTGCAGTTTGACAATAATGATAGTTGGCAGGAATACATCTGGCCGCTTCCCTCTTACGCCGGGGAGGTATCGTTGGCAGTGAAGGGCTTTGTTGGTGGTGGAGACGACCCAAGATTGCTCGGCATACGCATCTCATCGGTCACGAGTCTGAAGTAGTGCTACCCTCATGAAACGCTACCAATCTCTTGCTACTATCATCGTCACTGCCGTTGTGGCCTTGCTCCTGGCCGGATTCCTGGTCAAGGTGATCCTGGGCGTGCCTACGATAGCCGCCCTCTTCCAGCACCCATTCCAACTGGACGAATCGGAAGGCATGATAGTGGCCGAGACTATGCTGCTTGACCGGGGTGTGCCGATCTTCGACCCTATCACGCCTGAGCTATTCATCGCCGCGCCCTACCCACCTGTTTTTTACCTGGCCTGCTGGCCCTTACAGCATCTGCTGGGCGACGAGCCGTCGTTCAAGATCGGGCGCGCCATCTCTATCCTTGCCACCCTCGTGTCGGGTGCGGCCATCTTCGGGATCGTTTGTTCGCTCACGCGGAGCAGGCTTGGGGGCGCGCTCGGCGCATCTCTCTTCTGGTCGCTGGGGTTGGTGACTTTCTGGGGCAGCCTGGT
>JBAURA010000356.1:0-6212 GCA_049580985.1 Chloroflexia bacterium | reverse complement strand
GAGCTACGGGCGCATGCGAATAGTACCTATATATTATAGCCTGTGAAGCAGGTTGCTGCAAGAGAAATGAAGAAAAATAGAGATAGGCTGCGCAGCCTATCTCTATTTTTCTGGGCAGAAACGGGTGCCTGATGGGAGGTTACGAGCAGCGGATGGTTGCCTTGACAGGGGTTTGTGCGTGCTGTATAATTGTTTGCGTCCTTGAAAACGCTATCCTTGAAAAAGACTGCGCAAGGACCACGCACCTGAAAAAGATAATGTAAAATGTAATGAGAAGCGCGAGATGCGCCGACGTAGCTCAGTGGCAGAGCAGCTGTTTTGTAAACAGCTGGTCGAGGGTTCGAATCCCCCCGTCGGCTCCATCAAGAAAGCACGTCGTTCTCATAATCATGGGCAGTTGCCGGAGTGGACAATCGGAACTGGCTGTAAACCAGTCGGGCTACGCCCTGCGGAGGTTCGAATCCTTCACTGCCCACCATGCGTAAAACGCAAAACGTAAAACTTAAGCGTCCACCGCAGAGAACACGGTTTCGTTAGCGACATACCTACCAGATCGGGACAGCACGCCCACGTAGCTCAGTTAGGCAGAGCACATTCTTGGTAAGAATGAGGTCATCAGTTCGATTCTGATCGTGGGCTCCAGAATCAAGCCTGGATCCGTATGTATAAGCAAGCAATACCCAGTAGCAAAGCCTGGCAATATAGGGTCGGGCTAATTCAGCAGGAGGAAACACACATTGGCTAAGCAGAAATTCGAGAGGACAAAGCCTCACGTCAACGTCGGCACCATCGGCCACGTAGACCACGGCAAGACTACCCTGACCGCCGCCATCACCAAGGTCATGGCGCTCTCGGGCAAGGCCCAGTTCATAGCCTACGACCAGATCGACAACGCCCCCGAGGAGCGCGAGCGCGGTATCACTATCGCCATCCGCCACGTTGAGTATCAGACCGAGAAGCGCCACTACGCGCACGTGGACTGCCCAGGTCACGCCGACTACATCAAGAACATGATCACGGGCGCTGCCCAGATGGACGGCGCGATCCTGGTCGTGTCAGCCCCGGACGGCCCCATGCCCCAGACCAAGGAGCACGTCCTCCTGGCCCGCCAGGTGCAGGTGCCCGCCATCGTGGTCTTCCTGAACAAGGTCGACATGATGGACGACGAGGAACTGCTGGAGCTGGTAGAGCTTGAGGTGCGCGATCTGCTCAACAAGTATGAGTTCCCCGGCGACGACATCCCCATCGTGCGCGGCTCGGGCCTCAAGGCGCTGGAATCGGCCTCAAAGGACCCGGCTGCCCCTGAGTACCAATGCATATTTGAGCTCATGGAGGCGGTTGACAACTACATCCCTACCCCTGAGCGTGCCATCGACAAGCCGTTCCTGATGCCGGTCGAAGATGTGTTCGGCATCAAGGGCCGCGGTACGGTGGTTACAGGCCGCATCGAGCAGGGCAAGGTAAGGGTCGGCGACACCATTGAGATCATCGGTATGACCGACGAGACCAAGTCTACCGTCGTCACAGGCGTGGAAATGTTCCAGAAGACGTTGGACGAGGGCCTGGCGGGCGACAACGTGGGCTGCCTCCTGCGCGGTGTCGAGCGCACACAGATCGAGCGCGGGCAGGTGCTCGCCACCCCCAAGTCGATCAAGCCTCACACCAAGTTCACCGGCCAGGTGTACGTGCTGAGCAAGGAAGAAGGTGGCCGTCACAAGCCGTTCTTCCCTGGCTATCGCCCTCAGTTCTACATCCGCACAACCGACGTAACCGGCACCATACAGCTCCCTGAGGGTGTGGAGATGGTTATGCCCGGCGATAACATCGACATGACGGTCGAGCTGATCGTACCCGTGGCCTGCACCGAGGGTCTCCGCTTCGCTATCCGCGAAGGTGGCCGCACGGTGGGCGCGGGCGTGGTCGCCAAGATCATCGAGTGAGATAATCACTCGCCCTTAATCAGGCAGGATCGTAAAACGTAAAACGTAAAACGTAAGCACTTACGAATTACGTTTTACGTTTTACGTTTTACGTTTTACGTTTTACGGAGAAAAGAAATGGCAAAGAAAGCCGACCGCATCATCATCTACCTGGCCTGCACGGAGTGCAAGGAGCGGAATTACACAAGCTCCAAGAACAAGCGCAACGACCCCAACAGGATGGAGTTGCAGAAGTTCTGCCCGCGCTGCCGGCAGCACAGGTTGCACCGCGAGACTAAATAAGCAGTCCTGAAGATACGGCGCACTGTATCTGAATACATGGTATATAATGAGGCATAGAGATCCTGATCTCTATGCCTCATTTGCTTGGTGAGTCATTGGAATGAGAACACAGTCGACTGATACACACCCCGACATTGAGCGGGTACAAGTTGATATGCTAAGGAAAGCAGGGGCTGCCGAGCGGGTACGGTTGGCCCGGTCATTGAGTCAGAGCGTGATGCAGATGTCCTGGAACGCGATCAGGAACGCCAATCCAGGAGCGAGTGAAGAGGAAGTAAAGGTCCTCTTTGTGGCTCTAAATTACGGCGAGGAGCTAGGTGATGCTCTGCGCGCATACCTGGCTGGCCGTATACCAGTGCAATGATAGGCAGAGATATTCTTGAAGCTATCCAGCCCCTTGTTGAGGCGTTTGAGCAGCTAAGTGTTGACTATTATATAGGCGGCTCTGTAGCGAGTTCAGCAGTAGGCATCCCTCGGTCAACTCTTGATGCAGATATCGTCGCTGATTTGCGCTCCAAGCATGTGCAGCCCCTGGTTAGGATGTTGGAGGATGACTACTACATCGTAGACAGTATGATCAACGATGCGATAAGTCGGAGATCCTCGTTCAATATTATCTGCTTGAAGAACTCTATCAAGGTAGATGTATTTGTGCCTAAGAGGGGGGCTTTTGAGGCATCAGAGTTTGGGCGCAAGCAGACAATCAGGCTGGGAGAAGATGATTATGCACGAGATTATGAGGTAGCATCCCCAGAAGACCTTGTGCTACGCAAACTGGATTGGTATAGAATGGGAGGAGGCGTATCGGAAAGGCAATGGCTGGACGTACTAGGCATACTCAAATTGAACGGGATGAGCTTGGATATGGTTTATATGAAAAAATGGGCTACCGATCTGGGTATCAGCGATTTGCTTGAAGGGGCCTTAGAAGACGCAGGATTATCCCCCCTTGATGATACAGAATTTTAGAGCAGCGTTCCGTTTCGCTTGACACCCCCCTCCGATTTCTCGTATAATGATAGACGCATAACCTTTGAACGAGGTCAGCAAAACGTTTCTATTTCCATACGGGCGTGGCGCAATCGGCAGCGCAGGGATCTCCAAAGTCCAAGGTTGTAGGTTCGAGTCCTACCGCCCGTGCCCAACTTTCTAATTATGAATTTTGAATTATGGAATGATGAGCTGGCATAGGCTCTGCTCATGTCTGGTTCAAAGTTCATAATTCAAAATTCATAATTCGCTTAAGAGGGTAAAGGTAAGGATATGGCAACACAACAGACGCAGGCCCCTGCCCCGCGCAAGGAAGGTCGCATGGCAACCAATGCCGCTTCCGCCCAGGAAAAACCGGGCCGACTAGGGAAGCTGCGCGAACACCTCCGTAACGTCGCCGCCGAATTGCGCAAAGTCACCTGGCCCACGCGGGAAGAGACGCGCAACTTGAGCATCGTGGTGATCGCCCTTACCGGCACCGTAGGCACCGCCCTGTATATACTGGACCTGATCCTGTCCTGGCTCTACCGGTTGCCACGCGGCTAGTGTGTGATTGGACCTATTAGTATGATGGATACAGCTAACAACGCTGACAACACCAACATGGACGGCTCCGATGGGCGGCTGTGGTACATCATCCACACCTACTCGGGCTACGAGAACAAAGTCAAGAAGAACCTTGAGCACCGCATCCTGACCCTTGACATGAGCGAGCGGATCTTTCGGGTGGAAGTGCCGACCGTCGAAGAGATCGAGATCAAGGGCGGGCAGAGGCATACCGTGCCGCGCAAGATCTTCCCCGGCTATGTGCTGGTGGAGATGATCATGGACGAGCGGTCGTGGCATGTAGTACGTAACACGCCAGGCGTGACCGGCTTCGTGGGCATCGGCAACAAGCCGACCCCGTTACCGAAGGACGAGGCCGACGCGATCCTGAAGCAGATGCAGACGGCGGCCCCCACCAAGTTCAAGGTGACGCTCCAGTCCGGTATGGCGGTCAAGATCATCGATGGGCCGTTCGAGGGCTTCGAGGGGATCGTGGAGAGCGTCAACCAGGAGAAGGGCAAGGTCAGGGTGCGCGTTTCGTTCTTCGGACGCGAGACACCTGTGGAGCTTGACTTCTTGCAGGTAGAGCGACTGGTCTGATTTCTCCAGGGACCAAAGAAGATTTTTATAAACACCATCAATCACTCGTGATCGATGGTGCTCTTTTTGTTGTGGATTCATGTGCTCTCATTAGATGGTATAAATAGATATTGGGATAGCTTCAGGAAGGCATAATCTCATGTCGGCAGATGCATCAAATCCTAAGAACCCCTGGCTGGATGGGGCCGGCGTTTCGGGCGAGGAATACGACGCGACTTACGTACAGAGGTCAGCGGCAGGTCAGAATGTGCATGGAGAGGCCGATTTCGTGGAAGCGTTAGGGCCAAAATCGGTGCTGGATGCAGGGTGTGGCACAGGCCGGGTAGGTGTTGAGTTAGCACGACGTGGGATAGAGGTCGTGGGAGTCGATATTGATCCCAGGATGCTAAGCGCGGCACGTAACAAGGCCCAGCACCTGGAATGGCGTCTTGGGGACCTGGCGACCGTGGACCTGGGCAGGCAGTTCGACGTGATCGTGATGGCAGGCAATGTGATGATCTTCGTCACGCGGGGCACGGAAGGCAATGTGCTAAAGAACATGGCTCGCCACCTGGCCCCTGGTGGGCGGCTGGTGGCAGGCTTTCAGTTGAGCGATGCCTATCTTGGATTGGAAGAGTACGATCGCCTGGCTCGAGAAGCCGGCCTGGTATTGGAGGCGCGCTATGCCACCTGGGACCGCAACCCCTGGTACCAAATGAGTAGCTATGCAGTTTCCGTGCATTCGCTTTCTTGACATCCGAGTTGTTTTCCTCGCTCGTATCGGGTGGCATATTCCGCGAAATGCTGGTATAATAGACTGTTGTCACCAGACGACATATAACCAAAGAATCGAGGGAGGGGTTCTGATAGAATCCCGCCAGTCACCTCAAACTCTATTTAGAGAATAGCCGCCTCCGCGCTGCTAGATGGGTTTGAGACTGTGCTCTCAAGCCTTTTTTGTTGCTGGAAGACAGAAGTGAGAAATGAGAAGTGAGAGTTGAACCTTCTGTCACAGGCGCAAAGCGGAGAGCAAGGTAGCAGATATACAATCGAATAACGATAGGCTCATTTCTTATATCTCACTTCTCACGTCTACACAAGGAGAAAACATTGGCTAAAAAAGTACGCGCAATCGTAAAGATACAGATCAACGCCGGCAAGGCCACACCGGCGCCCCCGGTCGGCCCGGCGCTCGGCTCGCATGGTATCAACATCATGCAGTTCGTGAAGGAGTACAACGAGAAGACCGCCGACATGGCGGGCATGGTGATCCCAGCCGAGATTACGATCTTCGAGGACCGCTCATTCACCTTCATCACAAAGACGCCCCCCGCCGCCGACCTGCTGAAGAAGGCCGCCGGTGTGCCCGCAGGCTCAGGCACACCAAACAAGCAGAAGGTCGGTACCGTGAGCACGGCCCAGGTGCGCGACATAGCTCGCACCAAGATGAAGGACTTGAACGCCTACGACGAAGATGCCGCCATCAAGATGGTCGAAGGCACTGCCCGCAGCATGGGCATCGAGATCAAAGCATAAGACGGACGAATGACGGAGGACGAAAGACGAAGGAAATAAGCAGTAAAGCAGTAACATTCGTATTCGTCATTTGTCGCTAAAAGGAGATACAACAATGCCCAAGCATGGGAAGAAGTATAACGCATCGGTCGCGTTGATTGACCGCGATAGTTACAGGCCGGAGGAGGCCGTAGATCTGTTGAAGAAGACATCTTACGTCAACTTCGACCCTACGATTGAAGTGCACATGAAGCTTGGCATCGACCCGCGCCATGCCGACCAGCAGGTGCGCTCGATGGCGAGCCTGCCGCACGGCACGGGCAAGTCGGTGCGCGTGCTGGTGTTCGCCGAGGGCGAGGG
>JBAURA010000355.1:0-7437 GCA_049580985.1 Chloroflexia bacterium | reverse complement strand
ATGTGTGTGAGAGGCTAGTCGCAGAGTGGCAGGTGTTACTGCCGGTACATAGGGACACCAGGGTCCGCATGTCCCTCTTTGTGCGTTCAAAGAGGGTGAAAGCTCTTTCATTCTGATCATAGCACATATGTTCTACAAATACAAGTAGCCATTTGGGTTAATTTTATTGCATTTTTGGGGAGTTGGAGGTTGTGGTGGTATTATGGTCGCACAGTTGGGGGGCAGGAGAGTGCTATGGATGGGGTCGAGATTGGGTTGGAACGGCTGGTTGAGGCGGGGCTGCCTGGGGCTTTTGTTTATGTGGAGGATGCTGATGGGGCGTCGCGGTTCTATACGGCGGGGTACGCGGATGTGGAGAGCGGGCGGCTTATGACGCCTGGCACGCATTATCGTATCGGCAGCACTACGAAGACTTTTACGGCGGTGGTGACGATGCAACTGGTGAGGGAGGGGAAGCTCGCGCTGGGTGATAGTATGCGGGCGGTGCTGCCTGATATGTCGATCCCGAACGGGGAAGCGCTGACGGTCGAGCATTTGCTGCGGATGCGGAGCGGGCTGTTCGATTTTGAGGACGACCCCAGCTTGCTTGGCGACCTGGAGGCGCATTTGAGGCCGACTACGCTTCAGCACGCGGTGGATATGGGGATAAGGCAACCGGCGATGTTCGCGCCTGGGGAGAAGTTTGCTTATTGCAATACGAACTTCTGCGTGTTGGAGATGGTGATCGAGCGGGTCACGGGGCGGTCGCTGGCGGCTGAGTTCGAGGAGAGGATCTTCGGGCCGCTGGGGCTGGTCAATACCAGTTACCCGGATGAGTACGACCTGAGCCTGCCGGAGCCTTATGTTCGCGGGTATGAACGGACGGAGGTGGGGTGGAGAGAGTGCAGCGAGGTGTTTTTTGGGCGCGGGGATGGGGCGATCATCTCGACGGCGATTGACGTGGGGCGGTTCTTCCGGGCGCTGCTGGTGGAGGGGAGGTTGCTGACCCCGGAGATGTTGGGACGGATGATGTCTGTTGTGGAGGATGAACCGCCAGCCGAGATGGCGTATGGGCTGGGGCTGATCGCGGACGAGATGCCGTGTGGGACGGTGTGGGGGCATTCGGGAGGCGGGCTTGGGTACGGGCACGCGCCTTATTTGAGGTTGGAGACGGGGAGGTTCGCGATCTTTATGCGGAATGCTAGCCTTGGGTTCAGGCTGGCTACCGATCCTGAGCTTGCGGAGCGGCTGCGGTTTTCGCCGGAGTTCAGGGCCGGGGTGTATTGCTAGAAGGAGTATGAATATGGCTGACACGCGGGTTGTAGAAGAGATCCCTCAGCTTGGGAGGCTGGGGAATGTTGTACCTGAGGGGTACGAGTATTACGAGAAGGTGGTTATGCCGGGTGAGGGCCTGGTCCTGCCAAGTGCTTACCTTAAGTGGTACGATATTTACCCTCCTGACGTGGAGATCTCGCGGGAGCAGGTCGCGGAGAGCCGCGCGTTCTTGGAGGCAGAGGTGGAGGCAGGGAGGCTGATACTTGAGGGGGACCTGGGGTTTGTGTTGTTGCATAGGGCCGGAGGGGTGTTGCTGCTGTTGGTCACGACATGGCGGAACACGAACGAGATGTGGGAATCGGTGTATGTGAAAGTGGTGGGGCAGGCACGGGGATATGAGCCGGTGCTGCATGAGGGCAGCCACAGGGCGACCTACTGCGTGTGGGAGCTTGGGCCGGTGTGGCACGAGCGGGGCGCGTGGGTGCGGTTTATTGCGTCGAAGCGGGATGAGGAGGCAAAGTTGGCTTATGTGAATGATCGATTCGAGGGGCGGGTGTGAGTGTGGAGTATGAAAAAAGAGGTCGCCCGCGGCGACCTCTTTTTTCATACTTTTCAGGGAGTTGATTACGCTTCGACTTCGGTGGCGGGTGGGAGGTTGAGGAGGCCTTCCATTGCGTGGAACTCGTACATCTGCATGAGGGCGCGCATCTTGGGGTCCATGTGCTGGTAGAGGGCTTCGGTGAGGCCTTTGCGGATCTCGGGGGGGAAGAGCTTGGCGAACTTGTTGCTCTCGATGGCGATGAAGAGCTTGTAGAAGTCGAGGAGGGCGGTGGGGTCGATGTTGAGGTCCTGGTCAGTGAGGCGGATCTTGCCGATGTGCATGCGGACCTTGAGCTTGTTCTCGCGGGCGAAGCGGTTCAGTTCGTACTCGAACTCCATGGCTTTGCGGGAATAGCCGTACATGACGAGCTTGATGTAGATGGCTTCGACTGTGTACTTGAATAGCTCCATGACGGTATACTTGTCGGGGGCGACGGTCTGGATGAGGCCGAGCTTGGTGAGGCCGTGGAGGAGTTTGGCGGTATCGAATTGGGTGCGCTGGCGCTTGCGGGCTATGGTGGAGACGTCGCTGACGCCGTCGACCATAGCGAGGACTTCGCGGGCCTCATCGGAGAGGGGGCCGGTGACGGGGCGCGGGAGGCGGCGGAAGGCCATGAGGACGGACGGGATCACGGGGGAGATACGTATCCACTCATCGACGCGGCGGGTGCCTTCGATGATCAGTTTCTCGGCGTTGACGGAGACGGGGATACCGTCGGCTTTGACCAGGAGATCGCCCTGGAATGTGAAGCGGCAGTTTCGCCAAAGGAAGAGGGTGTAGATAGTGGTCTCAAGCATTTGCTCTTCGCACCATTGCAGGTCTTCGGGGGAGGCGAGCTTGTATTTGAGGAGGACCTGGGCCTGGTTGGGGGCGGTGCTGCTGGTGGAGGGGACGGAGTAGTCGGGGGGCACGAAGGAGTCGACGTTGTCGATGTTGCCCATGTAGGGGTCGGTGCGCGTGTTGATCGACATATCGGCCAGCAGGCCGCTGTTGAGCACGCGGCGGGACTTAGATACGCCAGCCGTCATGGCGCTATCGTGTCCGTTACCGTTTGTATGGGTGCTGCCATTGCCGGCACCGGCAGTAGTGATGGCATGGGAAGAGGTCGCGCCACTGCCATTCAGAGAGGAGGTACCAGGCTCGGAGTCGGGTTCGATATGTTCGGGGTCCTGGACGCCGAGGGTCTTCTTCCAGTTGGGGCCAAGGGTCTGGACGAGCTTCTTTTGGGTGAGCTGGCCGGACTGGAGGAGCATCTCGACGGGGGTAGGGAGGCGCGTGGCCGCAGCGATGTAGGTGATGCGGCCTTGTTCGTAGCAGATGGTACGGGTGTTCCAGCCCTGGATAAGGGTGAGGGTGCCCGTTTTCTGCGTGAACGATAGGGTTTGCAGGAGGTCCGAAAGGCTGAAACAGCCTATGCGTCCCTGTAAGTCAAAATCGTCTTTTTCTGTGGTATCCATCGTGTTGCCTGATCGCAGACGAGCGGGGGCGCGACGTGCCATCTCCACCGACATGTACCGAACATGAAAACGTTGCGGCCAGCCTGTGGGTATGGTCTCCCTGAGTACATCTTACCAGGGTGGGGTAGGGTGGGGAACGGGAAATTGGTACTACACGTGGATAGCCATAGGGGGCAGGACCATTTGGGGCGGTAGTCGGTAGTCGGTTGTCGGTGGACGGCGGGATCGTAAAACGTAAGACGTAAAACGTAAGTGAGATATGACAGTAGTCTACCGTCTACCGTCCGCCGGCGGCGTTGCACATGGGGGCGGGATTTCGGTATAGTTGAGGTTATGGGAAAGCATGAAACTTTAGCGAAGAGGATCAGGGAGCTACGACAGGGGCTTGGCTGGACGCAGCAGGACCTTTCGATTGAGAGCGGACTCAGCAGATCTTATATATCTCGGTTGGAGATGGGGGATATCGCGCTGCCGTCGAATGAGCGGTTGAGGGCGCTTGCGAATGCGCTGCAAACTACGTTGGACGACCTGTTGCAAGCGGCTGGCTTCCTGGATGCTCCGGTAGGCGACGGCGAGCTGCCTGACCTGAAGACGTACCTGCGCCAGCGCTATAGCATATATGAGCCGGGAGTGCTCCAGGCGTTTGAGACGTTGGTCAGGGAGTTGCGGAAGTAGGCGGGCGAGCCGGGCGCGAAACGTGAAACGCGAGGCGCGAGGCATGCGATGGGAGCAGGTGTAGTACCATGGTACTCAGGTTTTTTCGGTAGGTTGGTACTATTTGCCTATTCACCAGATCGTGTGTCGAATGTACAATGAGGTGGAAAGAAATAGAGAAGTCGCTGTCATGCTCCTCCTGGTTCCGAGGTCTCGAAAGAGACCTCTTTTCTTTTTTAATCAAGCCCGGCCAGGCGGGTGAGGGTGGGGTGGTCGAAGAGGTATTGTTCGTTTTCGTGAGGCTTATACAGGGTGCTCAGCCGCCTGCTTTGACCAGGAGCTTGCCGACATCCTCATAATACTGGTTGCTGAGACCTCTGCTCACAGGGTGTTTCACTATAGCGAATACAGTTGTCGAACTGGTACCGAGGAAGATGTAGCCACCGGTGGTTTCCACACGATTGAAGGGTACACCGGCTATGATATCCCACCAGTGCCGATACCACCAATTGAAGCTATAGAAAATGACAGCTTTAGGGGTATGCTGCTCGACGCGCTCTCGTAAGTGTGCTGCTCTGAATGGGGCGCAGTGCTCCATATATGCCGCACGGCTGCTAAGGTAAGGAAGGGATGCGAAGGCGCTGTAACGCCAATGACCGATAGAGGGCGATGGTAAGGGCAAAAGCTCCAGCAGGCAGATATCGCCATCAGGCCGACCGAGGCGATCACGCTGGTAAGCCTTAATGTCGTTCAGGGAAGGGGAGCTATCTTGAGCTACCAGGGCCATCCTGATAAGCTGCCTCCAAGTGGGTTGTGATTTGGGATCAAGGCGAAACCAGGGTGACGTGCTGGTATTCAGGTCATAATCATAGCCTCTCGGATCTCTAAGCTCCAACTGACCCCGGTTGTTCCAGGAGTTGATACGCTCGGCGACTTCGTCAAGTGAGTTACCACCACCTTCTTCCATGCCAACGAACCAGTAGGGCGCGGCGTAGGTGCCATAGCCATAGAAGGTGTCGATGTAGGCACTGAGAAGCTGGTCATTCAACATATATCACCTGCAATAGTATAATATCATCTACTCGTTAAAGGCTCATGATGCCCTAAGTATGCGCTTGCACTTTCGCTATGCCTATCGCTGTTCGACAACCTGACACGCCTACAGCCGAAATGACATCCAGGGAGCATGCCTGGCCTGGTCCAAAGCAAAAGCGGAGGCTCCCGTTGGCGGTGGGATTCGGGATCGGTGTCTTCACGCTAATCGTCTACCTGGTTACGCTGTCGCCTACTATCAATTTCGTGGATAGTGGACAGTTGATTGCGGTGGGATATACGGCAGGGGTGGCGCACCCACCGGGGTACCCGCTGTACACTCTGCTCTGTATAGTGGCGGCGCATTTACCGCTTGGCAGCCCTGCTGTCAATGTCAACGCTATCTCGGCGATAGCGGGTGGGGTGGCCGCCGGCCTGTTCTATGCCTTCGTGTATGAGGTGCTGGCGCATCACATTGGGCGGGACCAGAGGGGAGGAGCGGTCACGGCAAGTGTGAGCGCTCGACCAATGCCCGGCAAATCGCGCGCGGCAGGCCGCAAGGGGGTGGGGGGCGTATCGCGGCAGCAACAGCCTGGTGGTGGAGAGGTTTCGGGGAACGTAGGGGGGAGGGAGGAGGCGGATGCTATCCTGGTCTCCTCTGCCGCAGGGGCGGCGCTGATCCTCGCTTTTTCGTTCCTGTTCTGGAACTGGTCGACGCAGGCCAAGATGTATACGCTGCATTTTGCGTTTGCAAGTGCGTTGCTGTGGCTGGCAATGCGCGCTCGACGGGCGTTGCGAGAGGGGCATAGAGAGGGGCCGACGCGGGTGTGGCCGGTGCGCGCCTGGCCTCGTAGCGCGCGGCTGTTGCTGGCGGTGGCGCTCGTCCTGGGGTTTAGCCTGACGAATCATTATATGACGTTCTTGCTCCTGCCGGGGGTGGCGGTACTGCTGTTGTGGCCTGAGCATGGCGGGCAGGCTCCGGGGGAGGGTATAGCTCCGAGGTGGCGTGGGAAGGGGCGCTACGCGTTTATCGTCGTGCCTGCTATGCTGGCTCCGCTGCTCCTGTATCTTTATCTGCCTTTGCGTGCTTCGCAGCAGCCGGTGCTCAATTGGGGGACGCCGGATAACTGGGACGACTTCTGGCGGCACGTGACGGTGTGGCAGTTTCGCCCGTACGTGGGGGCAGCGGGCAGCCCCTTGAACTTCCTGGGAGAGGCTTACGGGTATGCGCTGGACCAGCTAGGGGCAGGCCCAGGTATCGTGGTCGCGATCTTCGCGGGGGTGGGGGTGGCGCATTTATTCAGGGCCAACAGGGCCTTGCTGGCGGTGACAACCGTTATCGGTGTGGCTACGCTGCTGTATTCGCTTCTTTACCAGCTTCGGGGTGTCGCGCCTTATTACGTGCCGATGTATATGATGGTGCTGGCCTGGGCGGGGGTAGGATTTGACAGGGCGCTAAGGGTACTGGGCGCATGGTTGGCGGCGCTCCTGAGCAAGCCGGATTCAGCGACGCGCGATATACGCAACTCAAATGGGGTTGGGACGCGAGGCATGGGCATGCAGACGGCGTTGGTCGCAGTGCCTTTGCTGGTGGCTTTGCTTGCGTTCGGGGCGAACGTGGGGCGGGCGGGGCATGCCAACAACTATGTGGCCGAAGCTTACGTGCGCAACGGCTTCAACAATTTCGCTCCCAACGCGGTTGTGCTTACCAATGATTATGACTTCGTTTCGGCCAGTTATTATCTGCAATATGTGCTGCACGAGCGTCCCGACGTGGCGGTCATAAGCAAGGATTTGCTGCGCTACCCGTTCTACCTGGATTATATCGATAGGCAGTACGGGGATCTGCTGGCCCCGCTGAAGGAGATCGAGGAGAGGTACAAAGTTGAGGAGAGGGCGTGGGTAAACGGGCAGGCGAGCGAAGAACTTGGGGCGCGTTACGTGGAGTTTTTACGCGGCATCATCGACCGGGGGATGGAGGCTGGGCGGCCTGTGTACCTGTATTGGGTGGCCGATGGGGGGGAGGAAAAGGCGATTTCGCAAGGGTTGCAAGCGCACCCTGAGGGTTTGGGGTTGAGGGTGGACCGGGAGAGGTATGAGGGGCCGTTGGCGGAACCCGACTTCGACCTGAGAGGGATCTTGGTGGACCGGGTGTCGCTGGACGAGCTGGACTTCAAGATAGCGGCTCTGTACCCGCTTATCCTGGAGCGTATGTCGGCCTATGCGAGTGAGCGCAACTTGCCGACCGAGGCCGCCAGGTATGCCGACCTGGCGCGGCAAGTGCGGGTCGCGATTGGGCTACCGCCCAGGTAGCTTTCAAGGGGGGTTTTGGTACACTCCTGGCTGAGGGGCGGCTGAAACACCCCTCACCACCGGCCCCCCGCCTCCTTCGTCGGCACCCCACTACTGTGGGGAGAGGGGAGAAAGAAAGTAGAGAGG
>JBAURA010000354.1:0-3927 GCA_049580985.1 Chloroflexia bacterium | reverse complement strand
TCGTGCGCTATGCACACGGGGATGTGGACCCGCTCATAGCGGTCCCGACGGCCCTGTGTGTCTTCCTGGGAGCGAGGCTGGGGGCGTGGCTCGTGCCCCGGATGCCGGGCGCTCGTCTGAAGACGATCTTCGGCTGGGTAGCGGTAATCATCGCGATCTTGATGTTGTTGCAGGCGCTTGGGATTTACAGCGCCAGGGGGAGATAGGGGGTTGGGGTTGGGGATTAGGGGATAGGGATTGGGGATTAGAAGTAAAACGTAAGACGTAAAACGTAACTAACTAATCCCTGATCCCTAATCCCTAATCCCTAATCCCCTGCCCCTGGCCCCCGGAGATATATGACCGACGAGAACGTGTACAAATGGGCGGGGATCTCGTTGCAGGTGGGTATGTACGCCAGCCTGGGGGCGATGGTGCTTGGCTTGCTGTGGTGGCTGGTGGTCGGCGCACCGGGGGGTGAGGCGGCGGCATCCCAGGTGATCCCGCTCGATAGGATACCCGGCGAACTGGCTGCGCTGAACCCGCTGGCTCTGCTCAATACGGGGGTGGTTTTGCTTCTAGCTACTCCTGGCGTGACGCTACTGGTGCAGATCGCCGCCTATTTGGGTGCGCGCAACTATCGATGGGCAGGGATCGCTACAGTGGTAGCCTTGATCCTCCTGCTGAGCCTGGCTGTATCGCTTCAGTGGATCAAGCTGTTCTGACGGTGGATGGTGGACGGTGGACGGTGGACGGTGGACGGTGGACGGCGTAAAACGTAAAACGTAAAACGTAAAACGTAAGAGACGAAGGACGCATAGCATCGTTCATCGTCTACCGTCGTTTTGACATCGCGCGCTTGGCGGGCTTATAATTCGGCTATCCTACAGAGGAGGCGGCATTGTTAGACCTCAATCAGTTAGCGCGGTATAGCCTTGAGAGGCAGAAAGAACTCGAAGCCAACGGTATCTACTTCCTGGGGGACATCACCGACGAAGCCGCGGAGCGCATGGGGCAGGCCCTCGCTGCTATGTCGGTGGAGAGGCTGAACCGCACGGATAAGCCAATAACCATATACATCAACTCAGGAGGAGGCTCGGTGGGCGCGGGCCTCGCCATGATGCAATTGATATACAGGATGCGCGCTCTCTACAAAGTCACCATCAACACCGTCGTCACAGGCTACGCGTACTCGATGGGCGCTATCGTCTTCCAGGCAGGGGATACGCGCCAGGTGGGGTCCTTCTCTACACTCATGCTCCACTCGCCCCAGTGGTTCCTCTCCGGCAGCGACCAGCAGATATTCAGCGACTACGCTACCCTCGCCCGGCATTACAAGAACCTTGTGTCCAACATCTTCGCCCAGCGCACCGCCAAGCACGACGCAGCCTGGTGGGAGAGCTTCATCTACTCGGGCCGCGACCGCTTCCTTACCGCCCAGGAATGTCTCGACCTTGGCCTGGCCGACGAGATCTACGGTCTCCAGCTAACCACCCCACCGCCTCCCACCCCCGGCGCGGGAGAGCTGCCGGAGTAGTGAAAGCCTACATCTCCTGCGACCTTGACGGCGTTTGCGGCGTGGTGGACCGCGAGCAGCTATTCGATGCCGCGAGCGCTGACTACCGGCACGCCTGCCGCCTCCTCACCGCCGAAGTCAACGCCGCCGTCGAGGGCGCGTTGGAGGCGGGCGCTACGGAGGTAGTGGTGAACGACGGCCACTACCACATGCGCAACCTTGTTGTCGACGAACTACACCCTCGCGCACGCGCCATCGTCGGCAGGTTCAAGCCCGGCTTCATGGTCGAGGGGTTGGACAGCACCTTCGGCGTCGCGCTCTTCGTGGGTTACCACGCGGCGGTAGGCGTGGCGGACGGCACGCTCAACCACACCTACCACGCCCTCGAACTGCGCTTGAACGACTTGCTGTGCAGCGAGGGCACGATTAATGCTGCCGTAGCAGGGCATTACGGCGTGCCGGTGGGCCTGGTGACGGGGGACGTAGCCACGATAGATACCCTGCGCGAGCAACTCGGCCCGCAGCTGCGTGGCGTCGCCGTCAAGCGCGGCATCACCAGGCTGGCTGCACACCACCTGATGAGCGTACAGGAGGCCCGCGACGCGATTCGGAGCGAAGCCGCCAGGGCTGTGCGCTCGGCCATAGAAGGGAGCGCACCCTCGCCACTGAAGCTGGATACACCCATCCAGATGCGACTCGCTTTCAAAGAGACCCTGTATGCCGACGTCTCGGCCCTCCTGCCCGGCGCGGAACGGCTGGATGGGCGCACACTGCAATGGACGTGCAGCGACATCATCGAGGCATACCGCCTCTTCGTCGTAACATACTACCTATCGCGAGGCGTGGATGGATAACAGAGGGAGCATCTTTTCCGGCAACGGCGGTGACGGCAAGATCGACGTCCTCCAGGCGTGTACAGTCCTGTACGATACTTTGCCCGTGTTGGACGCGGTGTCCCAGCAGGCGGCCCTTGAGCGGCTGGTGGGGCCGTGCACCGTCGAGTGGTCGGGGGTCGGTCCTGCGGGTGCCGCAGGTGCCTCTCTCATGGGGGGTGTGGCCGCGTTCGGCGATCACAGGGTGGCCCTGGTGGCGCTGGCGGCGCCAGTGCGCCAGGAGGTGCTCGACGTAACCGTAGACGTATCGCCCATGCCCGGCGACCGACGCCTGGCCTTCGCCAGGCATAGGGCTGCCGTGCGCGTGCTCTACATCGGCTCCGCGCCCGACCCCGTGGAGCAACTCACCGCGCTCTACAGCGTGGCGAGCGTGCTGCTAGGATTGGGTGGGCTTGGGATCATCAACGAGCGCGCGGCCCTCGCCCAACCCGCCGAGCTTGCGGCCGGCCTCATGTCCCACCTGGGGGACGATGCGCCGCCGATCCAGCTCTGGACCGGCGTGGTCACCTTCTCCCTGGGCGAAACCGGCGGGATCAGCCGTTATCTGCTGCGCACCTACGGCATGGACCAGTCGGCCCTGCCCGAAGTCGCCATCTACATAGCCGACCGCATGCAGGCCGACGATGCCTACCACACGCTGATGAACGTGGCCCTCTACCTGGTGCAGAACAGGCCGACCGTCCAGTTGGGTGTGGGCGACCGCGTCGATTTCGCCGGGCGCACCTACCTGCTCACCGACCCCGGCAGCGACGCCTCCGAATTCGCCTCGGAGACGGGCCTGCTTCTCCTCGTCGAGGTGTAACGCGTGCCCGCCGGCATCTCTACGATCCGTTCCGATTTCGACCGCATAGCCGTCCTCCCGGAGCGATACGCCTGGAGTCCCAACGACTTCTACCACGCATACTTGCTGAAGCGCCTACCACGCCGTTGCGATCACGCCCTGGAGATAGGGTGCGGCACGGGGGCGTTCGCCCGCCACCTGGCCGATCGCTCGGGCAAGGTCACCGGCCTCGACCTGTCGCCGGAAATGGTCCGTCTTGCATGCTTGCGCTCGGCTGATTACCCGAACATAGACTTCCAGGTTGCCGACGTTACCGAGTGGGCTTTCCCGCCGGGTGCGTTCGATTGCATAGCTTCAATCGCTACTCTCCACCACCTGCCCCTGGCAACGATGCTCCTCAAGATGCGAGAGGGCCTGAAACCTGGCGGGACGCTCCTGGTGCTCGATCTATGGCATGTGCAAGGTGCCGGCGACATCGTTTTGTCGCTGGTGGCCGCGCCTCTCAACTTCATCCTGCGGGCGGTCCATAATAGAAGGCTCTTCATGCCCCGCGAGGTGCGCGAAGCCTGGGACGAGCACGGGCGCAAGGACGTCTATATGACGGTGGGGGAGGTGAGGAGCATCTGCGCGTCTATCCTGCCGGGCGCTACTGTGAAGCAGCACCTGTTGTGGCGCTACTCGATTGCCTGGCGGAAGCCTCGGCGATAACCACCAGGCACGACCCTTTGCTGTTGGAAGCTAGCCTGGCCGAGACCTCG
>JBAURA010000353.1:0-14306 GCA_049580985.1 Chloroflexia bacterium | reverse complement strand
GCTAAGAGCACCCCCGCGCACACGCACACCAGCAACACCGCCCCCTCGCGCTTGGTCCACGGCATCAGCCCCGCGCTCGCGCAAGCCACAAGCAGCGTGCCCGCCGGCCCGCCCTGCATCCACCTGTACAGGTAGATAGCCGTGATCGCGGCAAACACTATCAACGGCATCTCCGCGAATACTATGCCTGCCATGCCGGACACGTTGGAAATACTCGCCACAGCGACCGCCACCCCCAGCGCCACCGTCCTCCCCCCACCTATCCACCGTACCGCGCAGTAGCACAGCATTACCAATGCCGCCAGGAAGAGCATGTGCACGATCCCAACCAGGCGATCATCCGGCGCGCCCAGCCACCCAAACAACCACGCCTCCGCCAGGGGCACCCTGAGCGGATAATCTAGTTGGGTAACCGCCCGCGACGCATCGCCATATACCGAAGGGGATATGTAGCCATCCAGGAATATAATCCGCGCCTTCACCGCCCAGTTCGCCCAACTGTCCCACACCCTCAGCGGCCTACCCAACGCCTCCACCCCCACCAGCATCAACTGCACGCCGAGGAACAGCAAGAGCAACACCCGCAAGATCCAATGCCCAATCCGCGCACGCGCCTCTTCAGGCCTTGCCCCCCCACGCGCCACATTCTCAACCGCCGCAAGGGCCACCGTCCCCCCCGCCCAACCCCGTCGTATGCGCTCGCTGAGCCATGCTACCCCCAACCCCACCGCAAGCAACGTGATCACAACTATCTGCCACCCCAGGCTCACCCCCAACCAATTCAACCATAAGATAGCGACCGTTGTAACCCCGGCCCCCAACGCCCACGCCAGCGCGACTCCTTCCAGCGGTCCCGGCCTGAAACCAAGGCGCGCAGCCACCCTCAACACAGCCCACCCTACACCCATCATCACCGCCACCGCCGCCAGCGCCTGCAAAGGCCACCACACCCCCGCATACTGAACGTATCCCCCCGTCCCGACCTCCTCAACCCCATCATCCAGCGACAGCAAATACCCATCCTGCCACTGCCCCACCTTACGCCCCAACTCCAACTCAACATCCAGCCTCACAGCCAGCAAATACTGCGCACCCCTCTCACGAGCTACCGCCCCGACCGCCTCCGCCGTCAATGGCCGCGACACCCACCAACGCGACTTCCAACTCCCATCCGAAGTCGCAGGCGACACCCACCATACCGCCCTCGGAGCCAGCAAATAGAGCGCTCGGTGGAACGTAATATACTCGTACCGCCCCACATCCTCCCCCGAAGTCACCAGCAGCAGCGAAGCCTCCCTCGGAACAAGGGCATCAACCTGCCGCAGCAGATCGTGGGGATGCGGAAAATCTACAGCCTGTAGCCTATACTGCTCTTCCGGGTCGCCCCATAGCCTCAGGACGAAGAGACTCTTACTTACGCTCTCCCATCTCGCAGGCAAACCAACTATAGCAGCGAGCAAAATACACGCGACCACCGCCCACAATATGAATTGTAGCAATCTCCGGTCGCTACGAGAGGCTGCATGCGCTGTAGGTAACGGCGTTTGTGTTGCCCGACCCTGTCCGGTCGTCTCTTGCATCTCCGAAGCGTACATGGTCGGAGTATAACATAGCGAATCCCTGTTCTCATTGCAATTACATAGCACTTAGCATGCGTCCAACGAATACCTCGCCCGCTGGCGCTCCTACATCGACTACGGCACAACTTGCTTGCTAGTGATTGTTTTGTGACACATTTGGTGTGGGATAGTGATATAATGATATGGTGATGTGAAGGATGTGATATTATGAAGCGGCATATGTAATTCCCCAGTTGAGGGAGCAAGATCATGTCCAAGTTATGGGTAGCCATGTGCAATGACAGCACTGATCTCTTGGATTGTTTCAATGACAACCCCTGGTTTGCGCTATGCGTACTGATCTTGGGCATAGTACTCATCCTCTTGTTGGCTGTTGTCTTCTATCACAGAAGTGACAAGAAGGGTGAATTAGGAGCGGCGTTCGTGCTGGCTGGGCCGCTTGTCCCCATGATAGCCTCTCTCGCGATCATAATCTTCTATGTCATCCTCACTCACGACGGCCAACCGGAACTACATGATGCCCTGGGAGCGTTCGCGGTACTATTGGGCACCAGCATTGCAATAGTCATTTGGGTTATCGCCGCGTGGCTACTCAGGAGCTTCACCTCACCTGAGATGGCAAACCAGGACAGCTATAATCTGTTAGTCGAGTACCTGACCATATTGGACGCTCGACTCGCGGCGCACTGTTCAGGGGAATTGAAGTCTCCTAAGAAGGGGTATTGCGATCAGGCGCGATCTTTGAGTGATAACATCAAGAAGGATCTAGGTCTGACAAAACCCGATGACGCACTGAAAGGGTCATCTTGGGTAAGCGCTGCCGGGTACTCACACGCTTGGGAGAATCTTCATCGCGCAGAAGAAGCCTTAGTTGAGGTCGAGCCGATTGAGGACATCATAAGGGAGGCGTTGCACAACGAGTTAAGTCTTACCGGTTCTGCTGTTAGAAACAGCGCTGCGTTGCTCAACAAGCTACGGGTAGCTATAGCCGTCCTCTGGTGCTCGGCACTGAAATACTTAATACCGAAGACGGCAGCCGATGTGCAGGAGTTGCTCAGGGCCTTCTCTGTTCCTAACAATGCGCTCGATTTGACCCAAAAGCCCTGCCCAGATGTAACACTTACATCTGCTCCTCAGGGCGAGATACATAACACTGAAGATGAGACTCCCGAAATTAGGCTGGCACGCGCCGTACTTCACGAGGTGTGCCGCGACCTCAACGTGTTCCGGGATCGGGCTTGGGAGGGGTTGGTACGCTCGCGCAATCATTTGCTGGTTAGCGTCACCTTCACCGGCATTTTGGTATACATCATTATTATGATAACTACGATTGTAGGCAGCAATCCCAATGTGCTCCTCTCGGCAACAGTATTCTTCCTTATAGGCGCACTGATTGGCCTCTTCGCCTGGCTACAGCACGAGGCCAAAATGGGTCGCAATAATGACGACGACTATGGACTCTCGAGGGCGTTGCTTATACATACCCCGCTTGTGTCGGGCTTGGCCGCCGTAGGCGGTGTGATTCTCTACGCTATAGCTCCATCACTCTTGATCGGTACGAGCCCTACGCCAGGCTCCGGGGCAAGTGCCACACCAACAGTTAGCATAACTCGGACAATTACCCCGACGGCCACGACACCAATTGCCGTTCCAACTCTTGCAATTACACCAACCGCACCAATACTAAATGATTTTCGATCGGAAGCGAATCTCTTGGCACAGTTTAGTACGCCTACCCCGACAAATTCCGCAGGCGCTATTAACAGATCCCTACCAAGTCTTGAGGATATCTTCAACCTTGATGGGAACCTGTTTAGCTTAATAGTGGCCGCCGCCTTCGGCCTCGCTCCTAACTTACTCATTAGCTCCCTTCAGAAGCAGACAGATCAATACAAGCGCGACATCAAGAGTATCGAAGCTCCCGAGGGAACTGACAATTCTGACATCCTATCATGAGTAAGGTCTAAAGTCTCAACCATTTATGACCTGATATCGCCGAAAAACCGCTTGACAACCCCCTCCCCCATCTGATATAATGACCTGTCCAGGGCCAAAAAACCCCGCATATATGATACATAAGCAGACGCAATCGTAACCCTTTCCCCACCAACTGATTGCCCCTAAAGCAACGACGCGATGGGTAAGGGCCGCGTGCGCCTCTTTTGCGTGCTAAGACAACGAAAGACGAAGGACATATACGAAGGCATTTTCGTTGTCTCACCGGCCCTGGCTAGCCGCCTCGGCGTGGCTTATTTCCTTCGTCGTTCGATAAGCGAAGCGAACTATCGTCCTTCGTCGCAAGAGCAAGAGTGTTTTAGAGAGCTAATAGTAACAGGAGCAGATAGCATATGACAACAGCCGTCCGCCCGCAATCCCCCTCCAACTACCCGTCCCCTCCCCGCACTGAAGAGGAGCAGCTTACCTCCGTGGGTCGCCGTAACTTCGGCAAGATCACGTCGGTAATGCCCATGCCCAACCTCATCAAGGTGCAGATCGAGTCGTTCGATTGGTTCAAGAACCAGGGCTTGCAGGAGCTATTCGAAGAAATCTCGCCCATCACAGACTTTACCGGCAAGAACATGGAGCTGCGCTTCCTCGACTACCATTTCGGTGAGCCGCGCTACTCCGTACTCGAATGCCGCCAGCGCGACATGACCTACGCCGCCCCCCTCCGCGTGCGCGTGCAGCTACTTATCAAAGAAACAGGCGAAATCAAAGAGTCCGAGATATTCATGGGCGACTTCCCGCTCATGACCGAGAACGGCACCTTCGTGATCAACGGGGCCGAGCGCGTGGTCGTCTCCCAGCTGGTCCGGTCGCCCGGCGTCTACTTCACCGCCGCCGAGGACCCCAACACGGGTCGCAAGCTCTTCGGGGCCAAATTGATCCCCAACCGTGGCGCGTGGCTCGAATTCGAGACCTCCAACCGCGACATCCTCTCCGTCAAAGTAGACCGCAAGCGCAAGATCCCCGTCTCCATCCTCCTCCGCGCCATCGGTATCGAGTTCGACGACGACATCCGCGAGACCTTCAAGAAGGTCAACACCAACACCGACCACGACTACATCCGCGCCACCATCGACAAGGACGGCACCCACGGCCAGGACGAAGCCGTGATCGAGTTCTACAAGCGCCTGCGCCCGGGCGACCCACCCACGCGCGATAACGCCGAATCTCTCCTGCAATCGCTCCTCTTCAACCCGCGCCGCTACGACCTGGCGAGGGTGGGCCGCTACAAGCTCAACAAACGCCTCGGCGTGGATGTTTCCCTTGAGACTCGCGTTCTCACCAACGAAGATCTGGTACGCATCGTCGCCCACATGATCGAGCTAAACAACCTCGAAGTGGAGGGCAAAGGCCCCCGCCCCGACGACATCGACCACCTGGGCAACCGCCGCGTGCGCGCGGTGGGCGAGCTTATCCAGGCCCAGTTCCGCGTCGGCCTCCTCCGTATGGAGCGCGTGATCAAGGAGCGCATGTCGATCCAGGACCCTGAATCGGCTTCCCCAGGCGCGTTGATCAACATCCGCCCCGTTGTCGCCGCCATGCGTGAGTTCTTCGGCGGCTCCCAGCTTTCGCAGTTCATGGACCAGACCAACCCCCTGTCCGAGCTAAACCACAAGCGTCGCCTCTCCGCGCTCGGCCCCGGCGGCCTCAGCCGCGACCGCGCCGGCTTCGACGTCCGCGACGTCCATGAGAGCCACTATGGCCGCATCTGCCCTGTCGAGACGCCCGAAGGCCCCAACATCGGCCTCATCGGCTCTCTCGCTACCTACGCCAAGATCAACGAGTTCGGCTTCATCGAAACTCCCTACCGCAAAGTGATCAACATCGTCGACAACAACGTCAATGAGCTTGTAGGCAACATCCTGCGCGAGCCGGTAGAAGACGCCAAGGGCAAAACTATATTCGACGTCGGCACTACCATCACGCGCGAGATCGCTGAAAAGATAGCCAAGACCAGCCTCGCCCGCGTGAAAGTGCGCCCCCACATCACCAACGATATCAAAGACATCGTCTACTTGTCCGCGGACTTCGAAGACAACTACGTGATCGCCCAGGCGAACGTGCGCCTCACCGAAGACGGCCACTTCGTTGACCGCTACGTGACCTCCCGCTACCACCAGCACTTCCTACAGGAGCAGGCCGAGCGCGTCGACTACATGGACGTGTCGCCCAAGCAGGTCGTCTCCGTCGCCACCGCCCTTATCCCCTTCCTGGAGCACGACGACGCCAACCGCGCCCTCATGGGCGCGAACATGCAGCGCCAGGCCGTGCCCTTGCTCATGCCTCGTTCGCCCATCGTAGGCACCGGCATCGAGCTACAGGCCGCCCGCGACTCCGGCCAGGTGGTGCTTGCGCGCCAGGCCGGCACCGTGGTCGCCGCCGAAGCATCTCGCATCGTGATCATGGACGATGAGGGCACAGAGCACGAATACATCCTCCAGAAGTTCGTCCGCTCCAACCAGGACACCTGCATCAACCAGCGCCCCATCGTGCACTCAGGCGAGCGCGTCTACGAAGGCCAGACCATCGCCGACTCCTCCTCAACCGAAAACGGAGAGTTGGCATTGGGCCAGAACATCCTCGTGGCCTTCATGAGCTTCGAGGGCGGTAACTTCGAGGACGCTATCCTCCTCTCACAGCGCCTGGTGCGCGACGACGTATTCACCTCCATCCATATCGAAAAGTATGAGGTGGAGGCCCGCGAGACCAAGCTTGGTCCCGAGGAGATCACCCGCGACATACCCAACGTTGGTGAGGACTCCCTCAAGAACCTCGACGAGCGCGGCATCATCTACGTAGGCGCTGAGGTAACCGCCAACGACATCCTGGTTGGCAAGATCACCCCCAAGGGCGAGACCGAGCTGACCCCCGAAGAGCGCCTCCTGCGCGCCATCTTCGGTGAGAAGGCCCGCGAGGTGAAAGACACCTCCCTGCGCGTGCCCCACGGTGTGCGCGGCAAGATCATCGATGTCAAGCCTTTCTCCCGCGACAACGGCGACGAGCTACCCGCCGGCGTATCTCAGATGGTGCGCGTCTCCATCGCCCAGAAGCGCAAGATCAGCGTGGGCGACAAGATGGCCGGTCGCCACGGCAACAAAGGCGTTATCTCCCGCATCCTCCCCGACGAGGATATGCCCTTCCTCCCAGACGGCACACCCGTTGACATCATCCTCAACCCGTTGGGCGTGCCTCACCGCATGAACATCGGCCAGATCCTGGAAACCCACCTCGGCTGGGCCGCCGAAGCCCTCGGCTACAAGGTAGCCACCCCGGTATTCGACGGCGCGTCCGAAGATCTGATCCACTCCGAATTGGAGCGAGCCGGCCTCCCCTCAGACGGCAAGGTAGAGCTTTACGACGGGCGCTCCGGCGAAAAGTACGATAACCCCGTCACCGTCGGCTACATATACATGCTGAAACTGGCCCACTTGGTGGAAGACAAGATCCACGCCAGGTCCACAGGCCCGTACAGCCTCGTGACCCAGCAGCCTCTCGGCGGCAAAGCCCAGTTCGGCGGCCAGCGCTTCGGCGAGATGGAAGTGTGGGCGCTGGAAGCCTACGGCGCGGCCCACACCCTCCAGGAGATGCTAACAGTCAAGTCCGACGACGTCATGGGCCGCGTCAAGACCTACGAGGCCATCGTCAAGGGCGAGAACATCATGGAAGCAGGCGTGCCGGAATCGTTCAAGGTGCTCGTCAAGGAGTTACAGTCCCTCGGCCTCAACGTCGAAGTCCTCACCGAAGACGACATGCCCGTGCAACTCGCCGAGGATGCCGCCTCCGACATGCTCTCCGAGCTGGAAGGCATCAACCTCAGCGGCTTCGAAGCAGACGAGCGAGAGAGGATCTAGAGGGATCAGCGATCAGGGGTCAGGGATCAGTTCCTATTTCGGACACTGATCCCTGACCCCCAGCCCCCGACCCCTGAACGACAGTGCCACCTGACAGCCAATCACCTGGCGAAACCCAGGAACAGCATATGCGCGATCGCCTTGTAGCCGAAGGGTATGAACAGCCCTTTGGGACAAGTGATGATGAAATCCGGCGCAACCTTAACCTCAGTGGCAAATGCGCTGACTTTGTGGGCTATCATCCGGAAAGAGGCTGGTGGATAATCGCAGAAAGTAAGGGCAGCAATTTCTGGTCCGCAGATATACAACTTGCAAATACGCTGACAGGATTGCTCGTACAAGAACCTGATGCATCTACTAAGATCGAACTGTACATCTACACAAACTCATCCCAGTTCCGCCGGTTACTCGAAGGGTCTGGCGGCGTAGGGGGCTACTATCGACAGGGGAACTCCTTAGGGTTTAAACCGGATGGGGTAACTTTCCAACCTGCACAGATTATGGGCTATCCAGTGCAGATCATGAAAGAGGGCAACTAATGAGAAACAATACGAAGACATCACAACCCAATCAGCAGATTGAAAGCGCTCTCCTTCACGAGATGTGGTACGTTGACGGTAGAGCTGAGGCTCTAAAACACGCCTGGGATTGTCGAGACGACCTTGACCGACTAAGAGCCGAGGTCCAGGAGGTTGAGGAGAATATCCACAATCCGCATCCCGCACTGAAAGACCGCATGGCTCCTGGAGCCAGTACGCGAGTTTATCAGGATGGCTACCTGGCTGGTTTGAAGGAAGCTATCGAGATCATTACGAATGAGACAGTAGAGAAACAGAAGCAACCAGTAAAGCAGGGGGCATAAATGCTAGAAGTAAACAATTTCAGCGCAATAAGAATCAGCCTGGCCTCTCCCGACAAGATCCGGGAGTGGTCTCACGGCGAAGTAACCAAGCCCGAAACGATCAACTACCGTACGCTCAAGCCCGAGCGCGACGGCCTCTTCTGCGAGCGTATCTTCGGCCCTCAGAAGGACTGGGAATGCTACTGCGGCAAGTACAAGAGGGTACGGTATAAGGGCACCATCTGCGACAAGTGTGGCGTGGAAGTCACCCGCTCTCGCGTGCGCCGCGAGCGCATGGGCCACATCGCGCTTGCCTCGCCCGTCTCCCACATCTGGTACGTCAAGGGCACTCCCTCGCGCCTCGGCCTCCTGCTCGACATCTCACCGCGCAACCTTGAGCGTGTGCTCTACTTTGCCACCTACATCGTCACCGAGGTAGACGAAGAAGAGCGCCAGCACCAGATCACACTCGTCCAGCAGGCGGGCGAGAAGCGCATCCAGGACATCATCGAGCGCACCCGCGAGCGCATAGACGAGATGCAGGCCGGCCTCCAGGACGAAATCGCTGACATCCAGTCCAGCGCTATCAGCAGCAAGGCCGAGCTAGACTCTGCCCTCAAGACCGCCAAGAGGGAGCTAGGCTCCCAGACCCGCGCCATGGACCGCCAGCTAAAGAAGCTGATGGGCCACGAGGCCCCCGAGGATATGTACCTCGCCGGCGCTCGTACCCCGGTCATCAGCGCGGGCGATACCGTCACCGAACACACCCTTGCCGCCCTCAAGAAGATCTCCGAAGAGTACCTGGCCGATCTGCAAGACGACCTCCGCCGCGCCAATCAGCACTCGCAGGACCTGGTGGGGGCCACGCGCGACCAGCGCTCCTACGTCGCGATCCAGGAGAGCGAGCACCTTCAGGCCCGCTCCAACCGCGAGATCGACGAAGTGCGCCGCCAGACCGAAGACCGCATCGACCAGCTAGAGTCGATCCAGTTCCACCAGCTTCTGACCGAGCAGATCTACCGCGAGGTCTCCGACGCCTTCCCCAACGTCTTCAAGGCGGGCATGGGGGCCGAGGCCATCCTCGATATCGTATCCAAGCTCGACATGGACAACCTCGCCAACGAGTTGCGACACGAGATCCAGACCGTTGGCGGCCAGCGCCGCAAGAAGGCCACCAAGCGTCTGCGCGTGGTCGAGGCCTTCCGCAAGTCCGGCAATCACCCCGCGTGGATGATGTTCACCATCCTCCCCGTCATCCCTCCCGACCTGCGCCCAATGGTCCAGCTCGACGGTGGCCGCTTCGCCACCTCCGACCTCAACGACCTCTACCGTCGCGTCATCAACCGCAACAACCGCCTCAAGAGGCTCTTGGAGCTTGGCGCGCCTGAGATCATCATCCGCAACGAGAAGCGCATGCTCCAGGAGTCGGTTGATGCCCTGATCGACAACGGCCGCCGTGGCCGCGTCGTCTCAGGCTCCGGCAAGCACCGCCTCAAGTCCCTCTCCGACATGCTCAAGGGCAAGCAGGGCCGCTTCCGCCAGAACCTCCTCGGCAAGCGCGTCGACTACTCCGGTCGCTCCGTGATCGTGGTAGGCCCCGAGCTCAAGCTGCACCAGTGCGGCCTCCCCAAGAAGATGGCCCTCGAACTCTTCAAGCCGTTCGTCATGCGCCGCCTCGTCGCACAGGGCACAGCCCATAACATCAAGAGCGCCAAGCGTATCGTCGAGCGCGTTCGCCCCGAGGTGTGGGACGTGCTGGAAGAGGTCATCAAGGACTACCTAGTCCTCCTCAACCGCGCCCCCTCCCTCCACCGCCTCTCCATACAGGCGTTCGAGGCCGTCCTCATCGAAGGCTCAGCCATCCAACTTCACCCGCTCGTCTGCTCGGCCTTCAACGCCGACTTCGACGGCGACCAGATGGCCGTGCACGTGCCCCTCTCCGTGGCCGCTCAGAAAGAGGCCCGCGAGCGCATGCTCTCCATCTACAACATGCTCTCGCCCGCCAACGGCGACCCCATCGTCTCCCCTTCCCAGGACATCGTGCTCGGCTGCTACTACATGACCCAGGAGCGCCCAGGCGCCGAGGGCGAAGGCAAGATCTTCTCCAACCCGGAGGAAGCAATCCTCGCCTACAACAGCGGTGCGGTCAGCCTCCAGGCCCCCATCCAGGTGCGTATGCCCTGGCAGAAGCGCGGCGAGCCGCTCTTCGATACCACTGTGGGCCGCGTCCTCTTCAACGAGGTGATCGAGCGCTTCAGCCTCGACTCCAATGACGAGCAGCACATACCCTATCGCAACCAGGCCATGGACAAGAGCAGCCTGCGCGCCCTCATGGGTGAATGCCATCGCAAGTTGGGCGCCCGCCGCACAGCCGACATCGCCGATAGCCTCAAGCGCCTCGGCTTCAATTTCGCGACCAAATCGGGCATGAGCGTGGCCGTGGCCGACATCCAGATCCCTGCCTCCAAGGCCGGCAAGCTCGCGGAAGCAGACCGCATAGTCGAGGATGTCGAGAAGCAGTTCCGCCGTGGCCTCATCACCGAGCAGGAGCGCTACGATACCGTCGTTCGCATCTGGAATGAGACCACCGACGACATGACCGGCGAGCTAGAGAAGGCTATGGACCCCTATGGCCTCATCTCCACGCTGGCCTACTCCGGCGCGACCAAGGCCAAGTTCAAGCAGATCCGCCAGCTAGCGGCCATGCGCGGCCTCATCGCCGACCCCTCTGGCCGCATCATCGACCTCCCTATCCGCTCCAACTTCCGCGAAGGGCTGACAGTGCTGGAATACTTCGTATCCACCCACGGTGGCCGCAAGGGCCTGGCCGACACCGCCCTCCGCACCGCCGACGCGGGCTACCTTACCCGCCGCCTGGTGGACGTGTCGCAGGACGTGATCATCAATACGATAGACTGCGGCATCATGGGTGGCCTCTGGCTCGCCTGGCCCGCCAACAAGGACATCGCTGACACGATGGCCTCCCGCGTGGTTGGCCGCTTCTCCGGCCAGCCCATAGCTCACCCTATCACGGGCGAAATCATGCTGGAAGCCAACGAGGAGATCACCGAAGAGTTGATGCGCGAAGTCGAGGCCGCCGTCAAGGAGTGGCTCCAGCCCTTCCGCGCCCGGCTTGAGAAGGAAAAGCGCTCTGCCGACGAGATCGAGCGCCTCTACAATGAAGAGCGCGCCAAGTTCCAGATCAACGTCCGCTCCCCTCTCTTCTGCGACCTGGAGCACGGCATCTGCCAGATGTGCTATGGCCGCGCCCTCCACAGCAGCCGCATGGTGGACGAAGGCGAGGCGGTAGGCATCATCGCCGCCCAGTCCATCGGTGAGCCGGGCACGCAGCTAACCCTCCGAACGTTCCACACGGGCGGTGTGGCCTCCTCCGAAGACATCACACAGGGTCTCCCCCGCGTGGAAGAGCTTTTCGAGGCCCGCATCCCCAAGGGCCAGGCCGTCCTCGCCGAGATCGAGGGTGTGGTCGAGCTATCGAGCGATGCCGAGCACCGCGTGGTCAAGCTCACCCACAGCGAAGTCTACGACGACGAGTACCCCCTCCCCCGGAAGCACGAGTTGCTGGTAAAGGAAGGTGACCACGTAGCCGAGGGCCAGCCCCTCTTCCGGTCCACCCTCAAGGGTGAAGAGGAAGATGTCACGGGAGGTCGCATGGCGGGCCGTGTGGTCCTTGAAAAAGGCAAGCTCGTCATCCGCGCCGAGGAAACCGAGACCCGCGAATATCAGGTCCCCCTGACCGCCCAGGTCGAAGTCCACGAAGGCGACCACGTAACCGCTGGCACACCCCTCACCAGGGGCGCGCAGAACCCGCAGGAGATCCTGCACATCCTGGGCCGCGAGGCCGTCCAGCGCTACCTGCTGGAGGAAGTCCAGCGCGTTTATCGCTCTCAGGGCGTGAGCGTGCACGACAAGCACATCGAAGTGATCGTGCGCCAGATGCTCCGCAAGGTCCGCATCGACTCCCCCGGCGACACCGAGTTGCTCCCCGGCGAGATGGTCGAGCGCTTCGCCTTCACCGAGGTGAACGCCCGCACCCTGGCCGCTGGCGGCGAGGCTGCTACAGCCACACCCGTGCTGCTCGGCATCACCAAGGCCTCTCTCTCCACCGACTCCTTCCTGTCGGCGGCCTCCTTCCAGGAGACAACCCGCGTGCTCACCGAAGCCGCCATCAACGGCCAGGTGGACCGCCTGCGCGGCCTCAAGGAGAACGTGATCATCGGCAAGCTGATCCCCGCCGGCTCGGGTACGCGCACCGTGGTCAAGCCCGAGTTTGCCATGGTCGCCCAGGGCACCAACATCGACGAATACCTGGCCGGCACCGACGCCTACCTCTACGCAGAAGGCGGCGGAGATGAAGAGTTGGCCGCGCTGCTCGCCGGAGATGGCAACGGCAACTTCGCTGATATGCCCGACTTCGCACCTGCGCAAAACCTGGACCTCAGCAGCGAAGAGCTTACCCGCATGCTCCTCGAACCCGAGGAAGCCGAAGTACTCAGCCTCAGCCCCGAAGAACTAGCCGAAGAGGATCAGCACGAGCTAGTCACCGACGATACCGAGCAGTTCCTCCGCGACCACGGCACCACCTTCGACCCTGCCGAGGGCGACACTGTCGCAACCGAATCGGGCGAAGAAGAGACCGAACCCGAAGCATAATCGTGCTACGACAAAGGACAAGAACAGAAGGACGAAGGCTAACCACCTTCGTCCTTCGTTTGTCATACCTAACCCTAACCACTAATACCAACTCCCCTTGGGAAGGCATTAATAAATAGGGGACACACCCAAACCCCGGCAAGGGAGCACTCCTGCACTTCCTTGATGTTGTGGCCCCTGCAAAGGGAATTGGTATTAGTTGCCCGCGAAAAGCCATTGCAAGACCCCATAAGTACGAAAGGAACTGCGCGCACCATGCCACCGACACGAAATAATAGAGTGCATGATATAATACCTCATGAACTCAGAATTCATTCAAAGCATTAGAGAGACGTATAAGCGAAAAGAAGCTGAGTTAGAAATGACTGCCTCTGGAGTCGAAGCGAATAAAGTCGAAGCGAATAAAGAGGACCCTTACGAAGCAGAAATTCAAATCGTATCCACGATCCTTGCGGATGCACTTGATGCATTTAGAGTTGCTATACCCGAAATTGCAGGTGCTCCTCATTCTGAAGTTATAAGAGGTGAACATCCTTCATTAGTTTGGTTTGACAAGTACGAACCCACTGATGACGAAAAGGAAATTCTTGACTGTGAAGAAGAGTACGGTAGCGTCATCCAGTCTTTAATGGGTCGTATCTCCATACCTATTCCTGACTCGATCGTAACTCAACGTTCGTATAGAATATCCCTGAAAAATAACCGCAGAAGCTATCACCAAAGATTGAGAGAAATCCTTTCTGATCGAGAAAGGAGAGAAAATGGAGGTATAGGCAGAGAGAGCTCTGACCGCATATACTTTCATCAGCGGGATATAACAATTCCTCAGCCAACCAGTTACAATTACTGTATTGATAACGATGAAATCGTTAGGTCCCCTGAAGTTCTAATTCCTGCTCTTATTGAGTCATATCAAATAGAACGTTTTGGTTCGGGACATACCGTTAAAGCGAAAAGAGGAAAAGATTACTTACGAAAAGTCTATCGAGAAGCCTATCCTAGCAACCCCCAGAGTTTAAGGGACTTTCTCGCCCACCAACAAGCTTCCGGACCCGGAACAGCAATGACGGACTAGAATAGCTCTTTTGGTTGGGGTAGTAGAAGTAAGAGGTGCGTATCTACTGCCACACCAATCTCAACCACCTCGCCGTCTACAAGCCCGGCGACCTCGCCGGAGCCGAACCGCCCTCCCAGGCTGGACAATGCCCGTCAGCGATATTATGGATGTGACTTGAGAGTTGACGAAAGACCAAAAGACGAAGGACGAAAGCTTTTGCGCTTTCGTCCTTCTTCGTCAATCGTAGGTTGTACGCTTGCCAGCGACATGGATTGGCTCTATACTGGCTTTTGTAG
>JBAURA010000352.1:0-13265 GCA_049580985.1 Chloroflexia bacterium | reverse complement strand
CGGCGCGCTCTGGTGGCTCGGCGGCGCTGGCAGGCCCCCTGGACGCGCCCCGGACGCCCTCCTCGGGCTGTGGCCCATCGACAGTGCGGGCGCTCTCTTCTGGATAGCTGGCGCGGGCCTCATGCTTCTGCTTGGCTGGGATAAAGACCCCGTGCCAGGCCAGCGTGCGGCCACCGCTACCCTCACCCTCACAGGCCTGGTAGTCGCGCAAAGCGCGGTCACAGTCTCCGGCCTCTGGAGTACCCACCTGATCGTGCTCCTCCCCCTACCCCAGGTGCTGATTGCCGCCTTCGCTATCTTCCTTGCCCGTCGCTTCGCCGCCCGCGCCCCCCGCCTGTGGCAGGGCTGGGGCCGCCGCCTCGCCTACGCCCTCCCCCTCCTGGCGATTGTGGGCACGCTCATGCTCCTCGATCTGCGCGTGGCCTACCAATACCACCGCGACCTGGCGATCACCGGCGGCAGGTCCACCTTCTCCGACTCCCTCTACACCCTCTCCACCTACCTCGACACTCTCAGCCCCCGCCGCAAGGTCGTCAGCCTCGACTGGGGAATCAAGCGCCCCATCCAGTTCCTCACCCAGGACCGCGTCAACCCCATAGACGCCTATGGCTACGAATCCACCCCCAGCGAAGCCACCAAACAAGGCATACGCGACCTCGTAAGCGAGCCGGACACCCTCTACCTCTTCCACCACGAACAGGCAGGCATAGCCTACCCCCGCTTCGACCTTTTCACCCAACTGGCCGCCAACGCAGGCAAACAACCCGTCCTCGAACGCACCTTCTCCAGCCGCAACGGCCAACCGGTCTACCAGGTCTATTCCCTAACCCCAGCCCCCAAGCCCTGAAACGCTAAACGGGATGCGAGAAACGCGAAACGAGAAACGCGAAACCCCATAAACAAACTTGGCGAACCTTGGCGCTCTTGGCTTCTTGGCGGTTACGTCTTTCGCGTTTCGCGTTTCGCGCCTCGCGTTTCCTCCCCCAGTCGCGCGCTAATCCGTCCAAAGTCCTATTGACGGGCAGGCACGGATGTGATAATGTTACAGTACAAGCCACGCATAAGAGATGCGCTGGCCCACGCTTATTTTCACACAATCAAGGAGAAAAGACATTACAAGAGATTTCCGCGTAAATGGTAGGATCAGGGCGAGGGAAGTTCGCCTCATCGGTGATGGCGGCGAAAACACCCTCATGTTCACCCGCGACGCGATTGCCCTGGCGCAGCAGCGTGGCCTCGACCTCGTAGAGGTCGCACCCAACGAAAACCCGCCCGTCTGCAAGTTGATGGACTACGGTAAGTTCAAGTACGACCAGACGAAAAAGGAACGGGACGCTCGTAAGACCCAGCACCAGGTTATCCTCAAGGAAGTCCGCCTCAGCCCCAAGATCGACGATCACGACGTCGAATACCGCACCAAGATGGTGCGCCGCTTCCTGGACGAGGGTAACAAGGTCAAGCTGACGGTCAAGTTCAAGGGCCGCGAGCTGGCTCACACCAACCTCGGACGCGACGTTCTGGACCAGGTGCGCCTTTCATTAGGCGACAATGTGATCATAGAATCGCCCCCCAAGATGGAAGGCAAGAGCATGATCATGATCCTGGCCCCACGCCCCGCCAAAGGCGCAGCCCGCCCGGCCCAACCACGTCCTCAGCCCGCCCAGGCCCCTCCTACCCCTGCTCCCGCAACGGGTGAGGCTGTAGCCGCTCCCAAGCCCGCGGTCGCAGCCCCTGTCGCAACCCCCGCGCCAGTACCCGCGCCCGTAGCCGCCACCGCCACTGCCGAGCCTGCGGTCGCCCGCCCTGCCAGGTAAAATCCTACTTTTCGCTCTCTATTGAGGACTTGCGCGATGCTGCGCAAGTCCTCCTCTTGTGCCCTCAAATTGATCCGCCCAAAGACCTACTCCAATTTAGTTCAATTGCATCATCCCCAAAATGCCCCGCCCGGCTATAGTGAGACTATCAGAGAGCTAACGACCCAGGCAACCAACCGTAACCCTGACTCGTTAGCTTAACTGTCACAGAAATAATCTCATCAATCACTGATCAATCCGAAATCCGCAATCTACAATCCGAAATCAATAATGAAAGGAGGCCATCCAATGCTTGAAGTCGTGCTAGCGCTAGCCGCGCTCGTAGCGCTTGATCTGTACATGGCCTCCATGCGCCACAGCCGAGGCAGATAGAAACAAACCACACAACGTGAAGGGGCTTTCACGAAGAAGCCCCTTCACGTTGTGTTTGTGATAGAATAATTGCAGTCGGACCGCGAGTTTACGGTAGACAAAACCCTTCAGCCAGCAGGTAAAACAATTATGGCAGTCCAGATTGAGCGAACTTCAGCGCCGGTAAAGCGTCACATGGTGAGCCTCGAAGAATACGACCGTATGATCGAGGCGGGCGTCTTCGAGCCGGATGCCCGGATTGAGTTGATAAGAGGAGAAATAGTAGATATGCCACCCCCTGGGCCTGGCCACGAGAATGCCGTCACATGTCTGAACCTCCTTTTTGTACAGCAAGCGCACAGGCAGGCAGTTGTGTGGCCTCAGGGCAACACCCTGGGTTTGCCCGGCACCAATTCGCGTCCCCAGCCTGATATGGCCCTATTGAGATGGCGTGATGATCTTTACAGAGGGAAACGCCCGGCAGCGGAGGATGTACTCCTCCTGGTAGAAGTTTCTGAAAGCTCCCTCAAATTCGACCGGGGCGCGAAACTCGCCCTCTATGCAGAGGCAGGAATCCCAGAATACTGGATAGTCAATCTCGTAGACAAAGTGATTGAAGTTTATACCGACCCTGAAGGCCGTGATTATAGAGTCTCCAGAAAAGCGAAAGCTGGCGAGACATTGCCCTTACCTGGCGAAATCACAGGCACTATAGAGGTTACGGAGATACTGGGCTAAAGTGAGAGGGCCGCAAAATGCGGCCCTCTCTTCTTATATCACGATACTCACCAACCGTCCCGCCACATACCTCGCCTGCCGGACCTCCTTGCCGTCCAGCATCGCCTGCACGCGCGCGCTCGACATTGCCGCCTGGATCGCTTCCTCTTCACTCGCCCCCGCGTCCAGCGTGATACGGTCGCGCACCTTGCCGTTCACCTGCACCGCTACCTCTATACGCTCCGCCGCCGCCAGTTCGGCGTTGAAGGCCGGCCAGGGCTGCGCGTGGATGTGCCCCTGTCCGCCCGCGCGCTCCCACAGCTCCGCCGTGATATGCGGCGTCATCGGCGACAGCAGCAGCAGGATCGCCGTCGCCGCCTCGGTGTAGGCATACGTCTCAGGCCCGTGCGCGTCCCTGTACGCCTGCATCGCGTTCGCCAGTTCCATGACCGCGCTCACCGCCGTGTTGAAGTGGAACCGATCTATATCGCCGGTCACCTTGCGGATCGTGCTGTGCACCTTCCTCAGCAACTCCCTATCCGACGGCGAGTAGTCCGCTATATCCCGGTCCTGGCCGTCCGCACCCACCGTCACCTTCCCCTCGAACAGCCGCCACACCCGGTTCAGGAAGCGATGCATCCCCTCCGCGCCCCGGTCGCTCCACTCGGCGTCCTCGTCGGGCGGGCCGATGAACAGCACAAACAGCCTGCCCGTGTCGGCCCCTTGCGTGTCGGTCATCACGTCCACCGGCACCACATTCCCCTTGCTCTTCGACATCTTCGCGCCATCCTTGGTGATCATCCCTTGCGTGAACAGCCTGTTGAACGGCTCCTGCACCGCCACCATCCCCTCGTCCGCCAGCATCTTCGTGAAGAACCGCGCGTACATCAGGTGCAAGATCGCGTGCTCCACGCCCCCCGTATACTGGTCCACGCCCATCCAGTAGCCCGCCTTCGCAGGGTCGAACGCCATCTCATGATTATGCGGGTCGGTAAAGCGCAGGAAGTACCACGACGAGTCCACGAACGTATCCATCGTGTCGGTCTCCCGCTTCGCCTCTCCACCGCACCGGGGGCACGTAACGTCCACGAAGCTCTCCATCCGGGTCAGCGGCGAGTCCCCGCCCGGCTTGAACTCCACGTCCGTCGGCAGCACCACGGGCAGATCGCTCTCCGGCACGGGCACCTCGCCGCACTGCGGACAGTAAATGATCGGGATCGGCGCGCCCCAGTACCTCTGCCGCGAGATCAGCCAGTCGCGCAGGCGGAAGTTGGTCGTGCCTCTCCCTTTGCCCTGCTCCTCCAGCATCTTGATGATCGCGGCCTTGCTCTCATCCGTTGGCAGCCCATCCAGCGGCCCCGAATTGACCATCCTCCCCGGCCCAACGTACAGGGGCACGCTCGCCCCCGGCTTCAGCACAGGCTGCACGCTTGCATCGCCCTTGCCCCGCGCCACTTCCACATCCCCCGCCGGCTCGACCACCTGCACTATCGGCAGGCCGTACTTCAGCGCGAAATCGTAGTCGCGCTCGTCGCCCCCCGGCACGGCCATGATCGCCCCCGTGCCGTACGTCACCAGCACGTAGTCCGCTATCCACACCGGGATCTGCTCGCCCGTCATGGGGTTCTCGGCATAAGCGCCCGTCCACACACCCGTCTTTTCCTTATCGGTCGACAGCCGCTCGATGTCGGTCTGCCGCCTGGCCTGCGCCACGTACGCCTCCACCGCCGCTCTCTGCTCGCCGGTAGTTATCTTCGCCACCAGTGGGTGCTCCGGGGCCAGCACCATGAAAGTCGCCCCGTACACTGTATCAGGTCGCGTGGTATACACCTTGATGCCCCCATCGTGCCCAACCGGCGGAAATTCGATCTCCGCGCCATACGACCGCCCGATCCAGTTGCGCTGCATCGTCTTGACGCGCTCAGGCCACTCTTCCAGCGTATCCAGGTCGTCTATCAGCCGGTCGGCATAAGCGGTGATCTTGAAGAACCACTGCGTCAGGTCCTTCTTAGTCACCTCTGCCCCGCAACGCTCGCAGCGCCCGTTCACCACCTGCTCGTTTGCCAACACCGTCCGGTCGTTGGGACACCAGTTGACGGGCGCGTTCTTGCGGTAGGCCAGCCCTCGCTCGAACATCCGCAGGAACAGCCACTGCGTCCACTTGTAATAATCGGGCATGCACGAGGCCACTTCCCGGTCCCAGTCATACACAATGCCCATCTTGTAGAACTGCCCCTTCATGTCTTCGATGTTCTGCATTGTCCTGACCGCCGGGTGCTTCTTATCCTTGATCGCCGCGTTCTCGGCGGGCAGCCCGAAAGCATCCCACCCCATCGGGTTCATCACGTTGTACCCGCGCATCGTCTTGTAGCGAGCCGTCAGGTCCCCGATAGTGTAGTTGCGCATGTGCCCCATGTGCAGGTCCCCCGAGGGGTAAGGGAACATCACCAATGCGTAGAACTTGGGCCTGGCATCGTCCATCTCCGCGTAATACGTCCTGTTGTCGTGCCAATATTTCTGCCACTTAGGCTCAATCGCCTGCGGGCTGTATCTCTCGTCTCTCTCCATCTCCGTATCTCCTCTCCAGCTAACCCTTATTGTAGGGGCGCGGCATGCCTCGCCCTATTCTCGATAACATAACACTGAACCAACTCTTAACGGAGCAACCTGCAATTGCTGTATCCATTAGCCACCCCCTAAGAGGTTGTCATCCTGAGCGAAGCGAAGGATCTCGTCCCCCACCGACCAAGCACAACATACGAACTAAGCCAAAGCCGACCCACCTCGCTAATATCCTTTGTATGCACAACTTGCAAGACGCACCACTCAGCATACAAAGCATACTTGGGATATGGAAACAGGCCTGGTTTGCGTACACTACTTGCACCTTGCTCCTTTTAGCTGCTCTTTCCAATCCGCCCCCGGATCTCAGGCAAGTGGTCCACGTAATGCAAGTAAGATTCCCTCGGAATAAGCTCGCACACAGGCTTCCTCCCCGCCCACTCAAACCGGCCCACAGCCACTAGGTCCTCCGCCGAAACCGCTTCTACAGCCGCAACCAGTTCTCTGAACGCCGCTTCCGAACTCGCCAGCACATCCTCCACCGCCCGCCCCCGGTTCTGCTCGAATACCCAGGCATTCCTCTCATCCTGCGTCATCGCATCCACCACATGCGGAATATTTGGCCCGCCCGCATTCAACAACATAGCCATCCAACCCTCGTAAGTAGCCACGTGAGCGACAAGGTCCTTGACCGACCACCCGCTCTCGTCCCGCGCCTCAAGATCAAGAAGCTTAGCAGCTTGCCGAACGGCCTCATCCCACTCAGCCCGCCCACCCCTCATTTGCGCCAACAACTCAAGCTTGGCTGCTTCGTAGTCCATGTCCCTCCAGCCTTCATCAACCAACAACCGACAACCGACAACCGACAACCGACAACCGACAACTGACAACCGACAACTGACAACCGTCCCCCAAGAATCAAAAAACCTTCCGCCCCAAACAGGGACGAAAGGCCATGCTTCCGCGGTACCACCCCGGTTGGCACGCCGCGCACGCGCAACGTACCCACTCGCTCGCGCTATATCGGGCGCTCCCGGCCTAAGCTAAGACCCTTACGTTTTACGAGTCGTTCACCAGGCGGCTCCCCGGCGAGTTCAGCCATTACCATCGCGTTTCGCGTTTCACGTTTCGCGCTTCGGCGTCCAACGCAGGGCTTGCACCCTCCCCTGCTCGCTGTATGCGGACCGGCCTACTACTCCGGCTCAATGCCGTACTTCCATATTTACTTGTCTCTATGCACGAATTATAGCCTACCCGGCGCGGGATTGTCAATCAGTCCAGGGAAGTACTCCAGACCCCAGACTTGGAAGATTAGCCCTGCACATCCTCTGTAGTCCTTGTATGAGGAGCAGCCTTATACCCCAGGTAACCTGCATTACTGATACCCAACAAGGCCACCATACTGCTATCCAACTGAGGAAACTCGGTTATTCCGTTCTTGCTTGCAGTCACCAGGATCGAGCTGATATTCAATGCATACGCCAGGGCTATCACCAGCGTGAAGAAAAACATCTGCACCTTACCGACGTCTACCAGGCCCCCGGTCCCTGCTTCGTCGCCTGTGAATATATCACCGAACTCTGCGCGGGCCGGGTCCGTACGGGCTACCACCAGACCTTTGAACTGAACACCTGTCATATCAACGGCTTGGGCCTCAGCCTCAGCCCCAGTCGGAGCCGGTTGCGCCAGGTTACGCGCGCGCATACTTCTCATCTGTTGAGGCGCTAACCTGTTGCGTGCCGTCTCTTGCTCCTTCGGGGCGGGTGTCTTCCTCGTCTTCGGATCCAGTATGATCGGGGTGCCCACGAGCGAAGTGACGCTAATGCCGAGTAGACCCCACACTTGCACAGGTATGGCGATCGCGAGCGCTGCCGTCCCCACGTTATTCCAAAGGTTCCACGTCACTGCCGTTAGCCAGCCTGACAGGATAACAATGGTCCATAACACCATCTGGAATCTAGAAAGGCTCATTTTGTTGTGCTCATTGATCAGGATCCCCAGGACCCTACCCGTTATCCCCAGCCCTATCACGATCACAAAGACAATAAGCAAGGCTGCGAATATCAGCCAACTATAGGTATTAGTGCTAGCATCGTTCCTATCGAGAAGGAAAGGCCACCAGGCATAGCCGACCAACATGAGTGAAATCAAGATAGTGACGACCGTGTGCCACCGCTGCCAGCTATTCGTGCTCATCCTTTTCCCTCCTTATGCCCAGGTAATAGCCCCACAACGCAGTAAGCAATATCCCTACAGCCCTTTCCACAGCAAAAAGGCACCCAAACAGACTGCAACCATTAGAGCGACAGAAACGTCGCCACATAGCTGCGGGCCAATTTGAACAGACTCGACGTACTATCGGTCCCAGCATCGAGCCTGAATGTGGTCAGATTATAGCAGAAACAATTGTCAAACACAATGGAATTAATATACAGGATCGCACAATCTGGAATCGTTATGCAGCGAATAATTCGTGCCAGATCCGCGCCGTTGACGGGCATCTGCTCTCGCCGCCCGAAAGTTGTATAATCAATCAGCCCTACAATCCTATTCTGGGGTGCACACTACAGATCCAAAACTGGCCGCACCACGCCACGAACGGCCAATCCCCGCCCATAAACTGAAAGTTTGAGGTTTGAAGTTCAAGCTTCCAACCTCAAACTTCAAACTTCAAACTCGGTTATGGAGGACCAAACTGTGCCGAGGCCGATCCTGACCATTGACGCCCTGAGAATACGACGCACACCCCTGTACGAAGGTGGCCGCATCATCGGCTTCAGCGCCGACACGCCCGCCGAAGTACGTGGCACCCTCTACTTCCAGAACGGCTCCACCATGAAGCTCTTTCAGGCCCTCAACGAAGAAGAGCAGCGCGAGCTTGAATCCCTCCTGTCCCGCGCCACCGCCCGCATCCTCTCCCTCATGACCGTAGCCCTGGCACAAGACGAATCGACCCCCAATGATACGTGATACATCACTACCGTCCACCGTCCACCGTCCATCGTCCACCGTCCATCGTCCATCGTCCACCGTCCACCGTCCTCACGTATCACCCCATAGGAGAACCCCCAACCATGCACGAACGAACCGGCGAAGCCTACGAATTCGACGAACAACTGACCGTCCTGGGGCGCAAGCTCGCGCCGGGCGACCAGGCACCCGACTTCGCCCTCGACCACTTCGACGGCAACGCCATGCACACCATCCGCCTGGGAGATACGGACGGCAAAGTGCGCCTCCTCAACGTAATCAACTCCCTCGATACCCCCGTGTGCCACGTCGAGACGCGTAAATGGGACCGCCTCCGCGCCGACCTTCCAGACGGCACAGTCGTCTACACCGTCTCGATGGACCTTCCTTATGCCCAATCCCGGTGGCAAAGCTCCGAGGGCGTTACCCACCAGGCCCTCTCGGCCCACAAAGGCGAACAGTTCGGCACCGACTACGGCGTGCTCCTCAAGGAGTGGCGCTTGCTTCAGCGCGCGGTCTTCGTCATCGACCCCCACGGGCGCATCGCCCACGCCGAATACGTGCCCGACCAGATGCGCGAACCCGACTACGACTCGGCGGTGCAGGCCGTGCGGCACGCATCCGGGGCCTAAGAGCATGGAAGAGATAAACTACAGGCAACTCCAGGACGACCTGCGCCGCGCATGGGAAGAGCTTGAATACGCCCATCTCTGGCTCACCGCCTCCGATTGGGACGACGACACCAACATAGACGACAAGCTGTCCACCGCGCGGGTGAAAGCGCGCGCCTACCAGGAGCTTGTAGACCGCCTCAGCTGGATGATGCGCCGTAGCTGATATATGAGAGTCACCTCTCTAGTCGACCTGTTGGGGACCGTCTCGATCGCCACCAACGAGGCGTCTACCATCGAAGAGGCCGCCCAGGCCTGTGTAGACGCTATCTGCCGCTTCACCCGCTGGCCCATCGGCCACCTCTACCTCGTCTCCCGCTCGTCCACCCCCGCAGGCGATGTAGCCCTCTATCCCACCAACACCTGGCACATCGACAACCCCCGGCGCTTCGCCGCGTTTCGGCGGGCCACCGAAACCACCGTGCTGCCGCCGGGCGTGGGGCTGCCTGGGCGCGTCTTCAACGAGTGTAAGCCCCTCTGGCTCATCGACGTGCGCGACGACCCCAACTTCCCACGAGCCGCCATCGCCAGGGAGGTTGGCATCCGCACCGCCTTCGGCTTCCCGATCCTCGTGGGCGCGCAAGTCTCCGGTGTGCTTGAGTTCTTCGACACCGAAGTGGCGGAACCTGACCTGCAACTCCTGGAAGTCATGGGCAACATCGGCGCGCAGCTTGGCCGCGTAGTCGAGCGCGAGCGTGCCCGCGAAGCCGCGCGAGCCTCCGAGCTTCGGTTCCACTCCGTAACCCAGTCGGCCAACGACGCCATCATCGCCGCCGACAGCCAGGGCATTATCACCTCCTGGAACCGGGGCGCATGCGTCATCTTCGGCTACGGCGAACGGGAGGCCCTCGGCAAGCCTCTAACCATCCTCATGCCGCGGCGATATATTGCCGCGCACGAAGCAGGCATGGCACGGGTAAGGAGCACCGGCGAGACGCGCCTCATCGGCCATACGGTCGAGATATATGGGCTGCACAAAGACGGCCACGAATTCCCCGTCGAGCTTTCCCTCGCCTCCTGGGAGGTCGAAGGCGAGCTAGCCTACAGCGGCATCATCCGCGACATCACCGGGCGCAAGACGGTAGAGGACGCCCTGCGCAACAGCGAGAGCCGCTACCGCCTGGTGGTAGAGCAGGCATCGGATGGCATCTTCATATTCGACCACCAGGCCGGCTACATCGACGCCAACCCGCACGCCCTGGAGTTGCTGGGCTACACCCTCGAAGAATTGCGCGGCCTGAACATCAGGGACACCATCCACCCCGACGACCTGCCGGGCAACCCCGTCCACCAGCAGGAGGTGCTCGCGGGCGAGGTCGTGTTCAACGAGCGACAGATGCTCCGCAAAGATGGGTCGGGCATCCACGTGGAGTCCACCACCAAGCTACTCGACGATGGGCGCATCCTCGCCGTCGTGCGCGACGTGACCGAGCGGCGGCGCGCCGAGGAAGCCATACGTCAATCGAACCAGGAGCTTGAGCAGCGCGTAAAAGAGCGCACCGCCGAGTTGGAACAGGCTATCCAGGTGCGTGACGAGCTATTGCAGGTGGTGTCGCACGACCTGAGGAACCCGCTGGCCGGCATCGTGGGCAACGTCCACTTCCTGCACAACCAGCTTGCCGGCGGCAACGAGCCTGACCCCCGGAAGCTGAGTGCTATCCTGGCTCGCATCAAGGGCGCGACCTCCAAGATGCAGATGCTCATCGACGAGCTACTCGATTTCGGGCGTCTCCAGGGGGGCCAGCCGCTCACTTTGCAACGCAAGCCTGTCGACATCGTGCCCCTGGCGGCCCAGGCCACCGAGCAGTACCAGCACGCCTCCACCCTCCACAAGCTCAGGTTCGAGTCCACCACCTCCCGCCTGGTGGGCATCTGGGACGGCGCACGCCTGGAGCGCGTGATCGACAACCTGCTGTCGAACGCCATCAAATACAGCCCCAACGGCGGCGAAGTCCTCGTCAGGGTATCCTCGGGCATGCGCGGCGGTCGTATGCATGCCTACCTCACCATCCGCGACCAGGGCCTGGGCATCGCCTCCGACGAGCTACCCCATATCTTCGAGTGGTTCCGTCGCGGCCCCAAACACTCAGGCAGGATCAGCGGCGCGGGCATCGGTCTCGCCAACTCCCGCCAGATAATCGTGCAGCACGGCGGCAGCATAGACGTGATCAGCCAGGAAGGCGCAGGCTCCTCCTTCACAATCTGCCTCCCGCTAACCCCACCATCCTCACCCGACACCCAACCCAAAGCCCCTTAGGAACCTTCCTACCTCCTCATTTAAGAAACCCAGGCCGCCTTCCTCATCCTCCAGCAACAAAGAGAGCGCAGACATGGGAGCGGTGAAACACCATGGATCGGCCCGCTGTAGCCAGTATACAAGGCTCTCTGGATAGTGTATGATTTGGGTGAACGCTGCACAGGTATCTAGGAGTGCCCAATGGTAGTGGCTCGTTTCCGTCTGCTTACAGTTTGCGCGGCTATTCTCTTAGCCGTTGCCGTTTCCGGGTGCGACTCGGCGGGTATCCCCGTTACTCCTTCCGGCCTCCCAACTCCGATACCCGACCCTACCAGCCCACCTGCGCCCAGTGCTACGCTTATCCATACCGAAGTTCCCACGCCCATCCCTTTTCCAACCCCGGTCATTGGCCCCGGCACGTTCACGGGTACGTTCATGGCTGATGAACGCCCCACAGACGTAGACTTCTTGAGCTTGACCCAGAGCGGTGTCGAGGTCAGTGGTTATTTACTCGTTGTTACACCGGATGGGAATATGAGCACCAAATCAACCACAATCCCCTTAAACGGGTCTGCTGATGGAGATGTTGTCACCTTGAATAACCCTTCTACACAAGGGGTCTACACACTTCGTAGGTCAGACAATAAACTTACACTATCTTATCCTTCTACGAAGGGGCAGATCGGAAGCAGGACATTGACACCTACCTCTCAGGAGGAATTTAATAACCTTCTTTACACTTGGCAAGCGGACCTTAGTACTCAGAAACAATTCGCAGAGGATTTTGCAGCTAAGTCTAAAAACCTGGGTGACTGGATCAACTATATTGAGTACATGACTGGTACTTTCAACAAGTCGATAGAGTCACTACGAAATATTCTGTTTCAGGGCTTATGGAGTGAGGCTTCGGATATTCAGGGGATACGGGATGCACTTGACCAGGAAAAAGAGGAAGCGGCTGTTAGACCAATGACATGCTGGCAGACGACAAACGTAGCTTTCCACTACAATTCCAATATGAAATATTACTACGATCAACTTGGAGACCATCAGGACAGTTTCGCAAAGGAAGTCAGCAGCCTGGAAACCTCGCTCGATCAGGTAGCGGGTTATATTGCAGAGACCCAAGAAGCAGCAAAGGTGCTTGATGAGGCAATCAAGAATATTCCTTATTCTATTGATATGGATGGCCCTTGGCCGGGCGATGAGATAACGCCCATAAGCAACTACCAGGCAGCGGCGGATGCCGCACGGTCCCAGTTATCGGATTTGAAGGAGACCGATGCTGCCAATCAAACAACAGCCGATTCCCTAATGGCAGAGGGTAAGTCAGTGCTGGATGACGCAGAGGCGTTGGTAAACTGTCCGCCGTGACACCGCCCAGCGCATGGATGATATGCTGACGATTGAGGACAATTCAGGATTGTCCTCAAAGGACCAGGCCAGCTAAACACAGTAGACATATAAGACTAACTCCTCAAAACTGCCCTCAGCAGCATACAAAACGGCCCCAATTTAGAACATTGGGGCCGTTTTGTGCCTATTCACTTAGTGGAGCTAAAGGGACTCGAACCCTTGACTTCCACACTGCCAGTGTGGCGCTCTCCCAACTGAGCTATAGCCCCATGTGCGGCATCCCTACGCCTGCACCCTCCCATTATACGCCATCGCCGCCTCCCCCGTCAAGCACAACCCACCCCGCCAACCCTCCAATCCCCCTCCTCCGCGAATCCTCAGCGTCCTCCGCGCCTCAGCAGTCAAATTCCTCAAAACTGCAATAAAATTAACCCAAATGGCTACTTGTATTTGTAGAACGCATGTGCTATGATCAGAATGAAAGAGCTTTCACCCTCTTTGAACGCACAAAGAGGGACATGCGGACCCTGGTGTCCCTATGTACCGGCAGTAACACCTGCCACTCTGCGACTAGCCTCTCACACACAT